>JANLPY010000488.1:0-4393 GCA_031367505.1 Hyphomicrobiaceae bacterium
CGAGTCATGCGCGGTGAGTTTGTGTTCCCGGCGCGTCGGCTCGACCCGATGGCGTACGACGGCAACCATGTGTCTCGGGAGTGCAAGGCGCTGTTCCGAAGTCTCGGCGTCGGTGATATGCGCCTTCACGACCTCCGCCACCAAGCGGCAACCGGCATGGCGCAGTGCGGTGTTCCGCTGGATATCCGGCAACTGGTGCAAAACCAGATCAGTGGTCGGCAACAAAGAATTGGATCGCGCTACGATCAACACGATTATTTGCAAGAAAAGAGACGCGCCCTCGAACTCTGGGAACGGCGGCTTCTTGCGGTTGTGGAGGATCGCGAAATTCCGAACGAGCGATATTGATCGTAACTACCGCAGAAAATGCCAAATTTACGGGGGGTTACTCCATGTGGGCACAAGATACCTTCAAGCCAGATTCGGCGGCCGAAAAGCTGAAGATAGACTTCCGGCTGTTTGGCCAAAACAGTCAATGGCTCGCTTGCGAAACCATGATTGCATTGCGGAAGGCATCAGGTACAGCCCGCGAGCCCGTGTCCATGTCGGTCTTGTTTGCGCACCTCTGGCCGTTATTCTACGCCAATCCAAGCGCATCCATGGAAAACTTCCTCGTCCATTTCGAGCGCAATGGTCTCGTGGCCTACGAGTTTGCCGAGGCCGAGCCGCTGCCAGAGGCCACGACCCAGGACAGGCTTCTGCAGGCGCTCCTCGAATGGGCCTCGACGGGAACGTGCAAGGCGATGGTCCGCGACACCGGCAAGCTTGAGGGATTGCGCAGCCTGCTCGGCTTCAGCCTGACCAAGACCCGCGACCTCACTATCCCCGGCGCTGAAGTCTACCGCTCCGAGGTGCTGGATACGGCCTCTGTCGGGGGTGCCGACGTCGCCGTACTGATGCCGTTCCAGGGCCGCCGCCGCGCCGTTTACGAGAAAGCAATCCGTCCCGGCTGCGCGGCCCAGCAACTCGTGTGCAAACGCGCCGACGAGTACTACGGCTCCAAGCACATCATGAGCGAGATCGTAGCCCTCATCAAGAACAGCCGCATCGTCGTGTCGGACATCAGCGGTCTCAACGGCAACGTCCTTTACGAGACTGGCATCGCCCACGCCATCGGCAAGCCAGTGCTGCTGATCGCACAGCGCGGCACCAAGGTGCCGTTCGATCTGCTGCACCTGCGTCGTGTCGAGTATTCGATGTTGTGGGGCGGGCTCGGCAGGCTGGCGGTCGCAATCGAGATCGCGGCGGCGGAGATGGTGGCATAGTGCGATCGGTTATAGCCGGCCGTCGCCGTCCGGCATTTGGCCGTTTGCGATGTGTGTCACGTTGCGCTTGGTATGTTCACGGTCGAGTGCCACGACAACCGTCTGCGATCGTCCCAAATTCGGTTCCGGGAAGGAGCCCACTAATCATGAAGATTCAGAGGGTTAGATATCCAAAACCGCGTACAACCTTTTACTGAGGCGTATTGCTTATTTCTCAAGAATCCCAAGCCCACAGTGGCTGACGGAGCCAATTGCGGTGCCCGCGATATGCAATCCAGCGGAGCAATTCGGTTCGAGGTCGACTGGCTGGCCGAACACTCGGCGAACCTTGACGCGATACGTTCTATAGCTTGGCCCCATCGGGATCGAGGCGCCATTCGGCAAGGGCACCAGCACTTCGCGCGAAATGGCTTCAGAGTGGACAACGCGCGGATATCTGCGGTGAGGGCAGGTTGCTGGGCAGGAGCCCCTTCTCAATCACCACCTATTCGATGAGCACGTCCAGTTGCTGGCCGACCCAGATCGGCAGCCTGTCGGTCGCAATCTCGTAGAGCGCCTGTAATACGCGCGTGTCGGTGCGCTCGCCGGCCTGTCCCGACAAAGCACGCTTGGGCACCACGAGAGGCTCAATGCGCATGAACCGAAGCGGAACGGGAGCCCCGGCCCTACCGCGTATCGTTGCTGTAGCGTGCGACCCAGGCCTCAAGCGTGCGATGTCGGACTCGTCGATGTCGACGCGTACGTGCAACGGCCCGCTTCTGCCCATGACGATCAGCGGCAGCGATAGGGCCCCGGCCTGGGCGAACTCACCTGGACGCACGTTGACCTGGAGTACGGTTCCATCCGCTGGCGCGCGGATCGAACGAAGCGCAATATCCGCCTCGGCATAATGCACGGCACTACGCTCCTGCTCGAGGACTGCGATCTCGAGCGCGATCGAGGCACCCCCTTGGGTCTCGTCGTACAGCTTCAGGTTGGCGTGCGCGACGTCCAGGCGCGCGCGAGCCTCGCCCAATTTGGCGGCCGCCGAGCGCAACGCGTTCTTGCGGCGCGTTGCCTCGCGCGCGGTGATGGAACTGCCGCTGCGCAAGCTCGTCGCGATTCGCACCAAATCCGATGCGTCTTCATGATCTGATCCCGCTGCCTCGACGGCCATCTTGGCGGCTTCGACTTCCGCTCGAAGGCCGGGGAGCCGGGCGTGCGCCTGGGCAACACGAGCTTGCGCAGCGGCCAGACCGTGGCGGCGTTGATCAAGCATTGCTTCGGAGAGGCGTGCATCGAGCCCGAATAAGGGGTCTCCGCGGGATACGCGCGAGCCCGGGGCTACAAATATCTGGGTCACGATCGCGGAGATGTTGGTGCCGATGTTGATCTGCTGGTCCGCGGGCTCGACCAGACCGACAGCCCCGATACGCTGCGCGGCAGTAGCAATCCCGGGTGCGCCCCTCGCGGTCGGATCGAGCTGCCCGGCCGCTGGCGGATTTTGCAGCTGCGCGCTGACCGCAAGGGTGAGGGCAATCGCTGTAGTCAGCATCAACCCATAAGCCAGCCATGGGAGTCGCACCACGGTCATGCTGCCTCCTGTTTTCTGATGGTCTCGACATGCGTGACTTGGCCGTCCCGCATGTGTGCAATGCGGTCGGCAAAAGGGACGATGCGATCATCATGCGTGACCACCACCACCGCTCGGCTGGGCTCGAGCACCACACGCCGCAGGAGCCGCATGACGGCCTGCCCGGCTGTGCCGTCGAGTGCTGCCGTCGGCTCATCGCAAATGATGAGCGCCGGGTTGTGAACGAGCGCGCGGCCGATCGCTACGCGCTGCTGCTCACCGACGGACAATTGGCGCGGGTACCGGTCGAGGTGATGCTCCAAGCCAAGATCGGAGAGGACCAGACCCGAGCGTGACAGCGCGAGCTTTCGGGACAAGCCTTGCACCAAGAGTGGCACAGCCACATTCTCAAGCGCGGTGAGCGCCGGAAAAAGGTGAAATTGCTGCAGCACGATGCCGATCCGCCGACTGCGGAAGTGCGCTAGGTAGGAGGCCTCGCGCCCGGCGATCTCCTCGCCCAGAACCCTGATGCTCCCGGCGTCGGGCGTGAGAATGCCGGTCATGGCCGAGACCAATGTCGTCTTGCCGGAGCCGGATGGGCCGACGAGGACGGTGATCTCCCCGAACCCCACATCAAGATCGGCGCCTTGCAGCGCTCGGGCGCGAGCCGCCGTCGTCCCGTAATACTTGATGACGCCCCAGCAGGAGACGGCAGAAGTTTCTGTGGTCGGAGCGTCATCGCGCATGTGTTTAGCTCCTGAAGACGTCGGCAGGTTCGATCAACAGCACGCGGCGAATGCTGAGCGAGATGGCCAAAAACGTGAGCAGGGCGACACCGGCCGCGACCAAACCAGCGATCCAGCCTGGAATGAAGAAGCCACGCAGGGCCGATGTCGGCGTGCCCGAAACCTGGAAGAACGACGTCGCCAGCCCCATGCCGATCGAATAACCGATGAAGGCGATAGCACCGGCCTGGAACAGCACGAACAGCAGAATGCGCCGATTGTTGAGTCCGATGACCTTCAGCACGGCATATTGCGCAAGATTGGCCGTCACGAACAGACTGAATGTCAACCCGACGATGGCGCAACCAACGATCGCGCCGAGTGCGATTGTGGTCGCAAAGCTCATCGTTATTCCAGTGTTGCGGAGATAATAATTGATTGTTCTTCGCGAAAACGCCGAAGCCGTGTCGGCGCGCAAACCCGTCGCCTTTGTTATGCGCTCGGCCACTTGCTGCAGATCGCTGCCCGGAGCGCCCTTGACCAGAATGAATGACAGCTGGTTACGCCCGGTGGGTAAATAATTGATCGCCTGGCTGTAGCGCGTGTAGATGATGACTTGCGCCGCAAACGCCGGTGCTGCATTCGTAATGGCTGCTACGACAGCGCGGCGATCATTGAGTTCCAATGTCTTGCCGAGAGAAGGCAGCTCTCCAGGCCACAGCTGCTTGAAGCCATACTGATCGATCGCTATGGCATCCGGGCGCTGCAAGTCGTAACGCGATCCCAGCACAAACTGGTCCGTGGAGCCTGTCCAGGTCGTCTCGTCGACGCCAAGCAGCAGGGCGTTCCGC
>JANLPY010000540.1:0-25968 GCA_031367505.1 Hyphomicrobiaceae bacterium
ACCGAACCGCCAGCGGACGGCATCTCTTAGGACTAAAACGCGACAAGCAAGAAGGCCCCCGATCGGGGGCCTTCTTGCTTGTATCAGTGCTGCATTATTGCTCCGGCAAAGTGCTGCAAACTTCCTCCGGCGTTGACACCTCGGAAACGAGAAAAGCCGTGATGGTATCTCCAACTTGATCGGTTCCTAGGCAGCCGGCAAATGCGACGTTGGCTCCCAGGCGACATGCAGCGACTGCCTGGTTCAATCCTTTGCCGCCCGGTGACGATACGAGACTTGATCCCAATACCGTTTCACCGGGTCGAGGGAGGGCCGCACAATATGCGGCGATGTCCATGTTCAGGCTGCCGACGCAGACGATGCGGCTCATTTCGCCAAGCCTCTTACATTATGCTTTCCAACAAGCAACGGAGTGAACCGCGTCACCAACGAGTACTGGGCGTTCGACCCGGCACTTATCGACGACAATAGGGCATCGTGAGCTGAAAGGGCACCCTGGCGGCGGATTGAAAGGCGACGGTAACTCGCCCTGTAGAATGATCCGCTCCTTCTTGGCCCCTGGCTCGGCAATTGGCGTCGCCGAGAGCAGCGCTCGCGTGTAGGGGTGTTTCGGGTCTGAGAAAATCACGTCGCGCGTGCCGACTTCGACCGCATGGCCAAGGTACATGACGAGTACATGGTCGGCGATGTGGCGAACGACGGACAGATCATGCGAAATGAACAGATAGGCGACGTTCATCTCCTCCTGTAGCTCGGCCAGTAGGTTGAGCACTTGCGCGCGGATCGATACATCGAGCGCTGAAACCGGCTCATCCAGGATCAGGATTTTCGGTTTCATGATCAGCGCTCGGGCGATTGCGATGCGCTGACGTTGACCGCCCGAAAACATGTGGGGATAGCGATCGTAATGCTCGGGCCTAAGACCGACCGTGGCCATCATCGCCCGTGCAGTGGCGGTGCGTTGCTCCGGCTTCATATTGGTATTGACCAGCAACGGCTCCTCGATTGCAGCGCCCACCCGCTGTCGTGGATTGAGTGAGCCGTACGGATTTTGAAACACGATCTGGATGTCGCGGCGAAGTTGTGCACGCTCGGCGTCGTTGGCGCTCGTCACATCGCGGCCGTCGATCAATAATGATCCCGCCGTCGGTGTTTCGATCAAGGTCAACAATCGAGCGAGTGTCGATTTGCCGGATCCAGATTCACCAACAACTGCGAGGGTTTTGCCAGCCTCTAGAGAGAACGAAACACCAGCCAGCGCCTTGACCACTGCCGGTTCTTTGAAAGCGCCACGCCTGACAAGGTAATCGCGTGTGAGGTCTCGAGCTTCGAGGACGACGGTCATCGTGTCGTCTCCAGCGCGACGGGGCGGCCTTCAAGTAAAGGCGTCCAGCACAGCGCCGCTCCAAGGTTGCCGGGTGCCTTTGGGGGGGCTTCGACAACGCAGTGGGTGGTTGCGAATGCGCAGCGCGGCGAGAATAAGCATCCGGCCGGTCGATCGAATTGGCCCGGCACCATGCCCGCGATCGCCGGTAGACGGCGACCGGTGGCGCGTTCGGGGAGGGCCGCCAGCAGCGCGTGGGTATAGGGATGGTGGGGATCTCGGAACAGATCTTTCGTGCGTGCTTGCTCGACCTGCCGCCCCGAGTATTGAACGATGACGCGGTCGGCGGTTTCAGCAACGACCCCCATGTCGTGGGTAATCAGCACGAGACCCAGATCGGTTTCGTTTTTCAATTTGAGGAGCAGGTCCAGGATCTGCGCCTGGATGGTTACATCGAGAGCCGTGGAAGGCTCGTCCGCGATCAGCAACTTTGGCCGGCACGCAAGCGCCATCGCGATCATCACTCGTTGGCTCATGCCACCCGACAATTGATGGGGGAACGCTGACAACCGCTGTTCCGGCTCGGTGATGCCGACCTGCTCCAGCAGTTCGATCGATCGGTCCCGACGTGCCTTGCGGTCGAGCCCAAGATGGGTTTTGAGTGTTTCACCGATTTGAAAACCGACGGTGAAGCATGGATTGAGCGACGACATCGGTTCTTGGAAAATCATCGTGATGTCGCGGCCGATAATCTTGCGTTTTTCTTTGGGTGAGAGTTTTCGTAGATCAGTGCCAGCAAAATTCATCGCGTCGGCGGTGACGGTCGCAGTCCACGGCAACAGTCCCATAACGGCCAGCATTGCGACTGACTTGCCGGAACCGGATTCCCCGACGATGGCCAGCACTTCGTTTTTATCGACGACAATATCGGCGCCTTCGACGGCACGAAACGCACCTCTGCGGGTCGCGAATGAGACTGAGAGATTGCGGATTTCGAGGAGCGACATGGGTGTGCTCACGATCTCTGCAATTTGGGGTCGAGGGCATCGCGAAGCCCGTCGCCCATCAGATTGATGGACACGACGGTGATCAGGATGGCCAGGCCTGGCAGCGTCACAATCCACGGGTTTGAGCGGATGAACTCGCGGGCGTCGGCGAGCATCGCTCCCCATTCCGGCGTCGGTGGTTGCGCACCAAGGCCGAGGAAGCCAAGCGCTGCTGCTTCCAAAATTGCCTCCGATACGCCGAGCGCCGACTGCACAATGAGGGGGGCTAAGCAATTCGGCAGCACGGTGACGAACATCAAGCGGAGTTTACCAACACCGGTGACACGGGCAGCGGTCACGTATTCCTTACCGAGTTCGGAGAGTGCCGATGCGCGGACGAGCCGTACGTAACGGGGTAGAAAAACCACTGTGACTGCGATGATCGTGTTGGCGAGGCTCGGCCCTAGCACCGCGACGATCAAAATTGCCAACACCAGCCCCGGCACGGCCATGATTAAGTCCATCACGCGCGTGATGACGAGGTCGAGCGCGCCACCTTGGAAAGCGGCGATCAACCCGAGCAACACGCCGAGCACGAATGAAACACCCATCACGGCGAGGCCGATGAACAGCGACACCCGCGCGCCATAGATGATGCGCGTGAGCATGTCGCGGCCCAAGCCATCGGTGCCGAGAATGAAACGCCAAGAACCGCCTTCTTCCCAAACCGGTGGCGCCTTCACGGCATCGCGGAATTGTTCGAGCGGCGGATGAGGCGTAATGAAGTCAGCGAACAAGGCAAGCAGCACAATAAAGCTCAGCACGACAAGGCCGCCGACTGCGCCCTTGTTTTCGCAGAAGGCCGCCCAAAATGCGGCGAGCGGCGTCTGTTCGCCGGACGTGATTGCCAGCGGTGCGATGATCGTCTCAGTGGCCATGGCGAATTCTCGGATTGATCACGCCGTAAAGGAAATCAACGAAGACGTTGACCAGAATGACGATCGCCGACACAAGCATCACACCGCCCTGTAGAGCTGGATAATCTCGACGGCCAATCGCTTCGATCAGCCATTTGCCGACGCCGGGCCATGAGAAGATCGTCTCAGTTAGCACCGCGCCGGCCATCAGCGAGCCGGTGGAAAGGCCAATCACGGTGACGACGGGGATCAGTGCATTTCGAAGTGCATGCAACCCGATGACTCGAAACGGTGACAAGCCCTTGGCGCGAGCAGTGCGCACGTAATCCTCACTCAGCACTTCGAGCATCGAGGATCGTGTCATGCGCGCGATGACGGCCAACGGCACGGTGCCAAGCACGATCATCGGCAGGATGAGATGGTGTAGGGCATCCTTGAACGCGCCCTTCTGGCCCGAGAGAATGCTATCGATCAGCATGAAGCCGGTGATTGGTTCAAAATAGTATTTGATCAGGTCGATGCGCCCCGAAACCGGGGTCCAGTGCAGCCGCTCGGCGACCAGCATGATTAGCAAGAGGCCCCACCAGAAGATCGGCATCGAGAACCCGGTTACGGAAATGCCCATCAGCGTTTGATCGTACCAGCTACCGCGCTTCACGGCGGCGGTAGCGCCAGCGGGCACGCCGATCAGAACGGCAAACAACATCGCTGCAAGGGATAGTTCAACCGTTGCCGGAAACAACGTGAAGAATTCTGTCAGAACCTTTTCGTTGGTGACGACCGAGGTGCCGAAGTCGCCGTGCAGCAGCGCCCAGACATAATCGAGGAATTGCTTCCAAACGGGCTGGTCGAGCCCCAAGTCCTTGCGGAATTCGGCTAGCCGCTCCGGACTGATCCCGCGCTCGCCGACGCGTACTTCCACCGGATCTCCCGGCACCAGGCGGATTGCAACAAAGGTGATGAACATCAACGCGACGAATGTCGGGATGGTCAGGGCCAAGCGAGTGAAGAGGTATTTGATCATTGGCATCGCTATAGTTCGGGCCGGCGCGAGATTCGCTCGGCCGGCCCGTTGGTGGTGTTATGCGTTCGGCAAAAACCTCACTTTACGTCGACACCCTTGAAGTGATGAGCACCGAGCGGGCCTTGCTTGTAGCCTTCTACTTCCTTGCGCATCGCCTCGTAGACGACCGAATGGGCAAGCGTCATGTCGGGTGCTTCTTCCTTCATGATCACCTGCATCTGTTCGTAGAGTTTGGTGCGCTCGGCAATGTTCGACAGGCCACGCGCCTTCACGAGAAGCTCGTCGAACTCCTTGTTGCACCACTTGGTGATGTTCTGTCCGCCGGCGCGCGCGCCCGAGCAGCCGCGCAGGAAGAAGAAGTTGTCGGGATCGCCGTTGTCGCCGGTCCAGCCGAGTTGAGCGGTGGTATGTTCGCCCTGTTGAGCCCGCTTGCGATATTCGCCCCATTCGTATGTCACGAGCTTGGCGTTGACGCCAACCTTGGCCAAATCGGATTGCATCATTTCGGCGATGCGCTTGGCGTTCGGGTTATACGGGCGCTGCACCGGCATGTACCAAAGGTCGATCTCGAGCGGCGTCGTCACGCCGGCCTTGGCCAGCAATTCCTTCGCCTTGGCCGGATCGTAGGGATAGTCCTTTACCGCGTCGTTGTAGCCCCACAGAGTCGGCGGGATCATGTTCTTGGCGGCCTGGCCAGCACCCAGATAAACGTCGCGGATGATGGTCGCCTTGTCGATCGCCATATTCATCGCTTGACGCACTTCCTTCTTATCGAAGGGGGGCTTCTGCACGTTGAATGCCCAATAGGCGATGTTTAGTCCGGAGAGGTGCGATGTTTTGAGCGACGGATCTTTCGCGATCTCAGGCAGATCGGCGGGGCGAGGTGCAATCGCAAAATGGCATTCGCCAGCCTTCAGCTTGGAATAGCGCGCGGTGGGATCGGGCGTGATCGCGTAGACGAGATCATCGACCAGGGCTTTCTCACCCCAATAGTCAGCATTCTTCTTATACCGGATGACGGCGTCCTTTTGATACGCCACAAAGGAGAACGGCCCGGTGCCGACTGGCAGCTGGTCCAGTTGTTCTTTCTTGCCGGCTTTGTCGAGGATTTCGGCGTATTCGGCCGAATGAATGCTTGCGAAATCCATGGCCAGGTTCGCGAGCATCGGCGCGTTAGGTTCCTTCAACTTCATCACTAAAGTGTAGTCGTCGGTCTTGGTGAGGGTATCGAGCAGCTTGGACATGTCCATGTCGGCGAAGTAATCATACTTGCCGCCGGAAACCTTCGCGTAGGGGTGATCCGGTTTCCACATCCGGTTGAAGGTCCAGATTACGTCATCGGCGTTGAAATCGCGCGTGGGCTTGAAGTTGTTCACGCCGGAATGGAATTTCACGCCTTTGCGCAGTTTGAACGTGATGGTCAGGCCATCGGCGCTTGATTCCCAGCTTTCAGCCAGACCAGGTATGACCTTGGTCGAGCCGCGTTCGAAGATCACGAGCTGATCGTAAATCGGACGGGCAGCGTCAAAGCTGGTGCCGGTCGTGTTGATGGCCGGCGTGAAGTTCTCAGGTGAGCCCTCCGAGCAATAGACGAGCGTCTTGGCGGCAACTGGTGTCACCGTACTGACGAGCACGGCCAAGCCGGCGCCAAGCAGGCGTTTCACAGTTCCTTGCATTTATACCTCCAGTTTTGTGTCGGCGATCGGCCTCGGCCCCGCCTTGCCCCCATCAAAGCCGTCCTGGAGCAAACTTGCAATGCCGTGTTTTGCGGATGGGCGGCTAGATTGGGTGCTTGCCGAGCCGTGCGGAAAAATGCGATATCAACAACTGCGGCGGGCGTAGCATAGTGGTAATGCGGCAGCTTCCCAAGCTGTTGAGGAGGGTTCGATTCCCTTCGCCCGCTCCAAGATATTTCAATAGTTTGAACAACGACGAAGAACATAAGTAGCGCTCAACCACACACCGGCCACACAAAAAGTTGGTTCTTTCGTTGGGCACCTTCTGATAATCGTGCCAGAGAACGCGCTCACGACGACGCCGGTTAGTACCGCACCTCAATCAACGACGCCTGGATCAACGTATCTGCGGTCTTGACGTGCGACGACGTGATCAAGGAGTGCAACTTCAACCAATGAATTTCCAGTAGGTATCCTTCTTCGTCACGAAGCCGTCGCGGAACTCCCACAAATCGCAGCCGAGATACTCGAACTTTTGTCCGCCAATTGGCTTGCCGCGCACCACCCATTCCGAAATCGCCTTGGTGGGGTCGCAGATCCAATGGCGCATCTCCTCCCAACGCATGTCGGGGATTTGTGCATATCGATCCCGTAGGACCTGGCCGATCTCGGTCCGGCCGACGCAACGCCGGCCTTCCGGCGCGGATGGCCCACGCGCCATGAGCCATACGCCGTCATCTGTGAAGTGGGATAAGATAGCCTCGACGTCATGACGGTTGAACCCGTCCTGGATCTCGTCGAGCAGCGCGATCGTGAGCTTTCGCTTCATGGCTGCAACCCTTTCTGGTTCGGACTACAATCAATCTAATGCAATGCTCGCAATCGCGACAGCTCCGGGAAAGTCTTGACTTTCGGCTCCGCCGTGCCAGCGCTAATCTGGCGATGCGGGTGGTCTTTTCGTGACACGTGCCGGCAAGCGTCCTCTAGGGGGTGTCATCATGCAGCAGTTGCTCGGTAGATCTCGCAAAAGCGCCTGCCCGCACGATTGTCCAAGCGCGTGTTCGCTCGAAGTCGCAATTGACGGCGATGGCCGCATCGGCCGGATCGGTGGCGCCAAGCAGAACGATTACACACTGGGCGTGGTCTGCGCCAAGGTGGCGCGATATGCCGAGCGCATCTATCACCCCGACCGCCTGTTGTGGCCACTGCGGCGGACTGGTTCAAAGGGGAGCGGGCAGTTCTCGAGGATCTCGTGGGGAGCGGCTTTGGATGCAATCGCGGATCGGCTCGAAGCGATCGCCAACCGGCACGGCCGCCAATCGATCTGGCCCTATCACTCGGGTGGCAACATGGGGATCGTTCAGCGCTACGGCCTCGACCGGTTGCGCAACGTCATGGGATATGCGCGCCAGCAGACGACCATTTGCGTTACGCCAGCCGAGTCGGGCTGGAAAGCCGGCGTCGGCAAACTGATGGGCTGCGATCCACGCGAGATGGACCGGTCCGATCTGATCGTGGTGTGGGGTGGAAATCCAGTTTCGACGCAGGTCAACCTGATGGCTCACGTGACGCGCGCCCGCAAGAACCGTGGCGCAAAGCTCGTGGTCATCGACGTCTATCACACGCCGACGATCGAGCAGGCCGACATGGCGCTGATCCTCAAGCCCGGCTCGGATGGCGCGTTGGCGTTGGCCGTCATGCACGTTCTGCTGGCCGAAGGCTTCGCCGATCGAGACTATCTTGCCCGTCATACCGATTTCGACGCCGAGACGGAACGGCATATCCAGTCGCGCACGCCACAGTGGGCAGCGGCAATCACCGGTTTGACCGTCGAACAGATCGTTGATTTCGCAAGGCTTTATGGCCGCACCAAGAAGAGTTTCCTGCGTCCGGGGTTTGGCTTCACTCGGACGCGCAATGGTGCATCGGCGATGCATGCCGTGTCGTGCCTACCGGCCGTCACCGGCGCGTGGAGGCACGATGGTGGCGGCGCGTTTTTCCTCGCCTACGACGCTGAGTTTTGGGGCATCGACACCGGATTCATATATGCTCAGGAGACGATCGATCCGTCGGTGCGCATTCTCGATCAGTCGCGCATCGGTGCCGTGTTGTGCGGTGACGCGGAAGCTTTGAAAGGCGGCCCTCCGGTCAAAGCGATGCTGATGCAGAACGCAAATTCGGCAACGGTCGCGCCGGATACCGCTTCGGTTTTGCAAGGGTTATCCCGCGACGACTTGTTCCTTGTCGTGCAAGAGCAGTTCCTGACGCCGACCGCGTGCCACGCCGACATCGTGCTGCCGGCCACGACCTTTGTCGAACATGATGACCTCTATTACGGGCTCGGGCATACGTATCTCACCTTCGGCCCGAAGCTCATCGAGCCGATTGGCGAAGCCAGATCGAACAGCTTCGTCGTGCGCGAACTGGCCCGGCGTCTTGGTGCCGAACATCCGTCGCTGGCACTTGACGATCGCTCGCTTCTCGATGCGGGGCTGGCGCGTGCCGGCATGCCGGCGTTGGCTGAAATCGAGCAAGTCGGTTGGCTCGACCGGGCCCAGCCCTTCGAAAAGGCACACTTCCTCGACGGCTTTCCGCAACCCGACGGGCGTTTCCATTTCAAGCCCGATTGGTCGCGCGTTGGGCCGCTTCATGACACCATGCCTCGCTTGCCCGACTGGAGCGACAATTTCGAGCACCCGACGACACAGCATCCGTTCAAGCTTGTCTGTCCACCGGCGCGCCATTTCCTGAACTCGACATTCTCCGAAACGCCGACTGGGGTTGCCAAGGAGGTGCGGCCGCGGGTTCGTATCCACCCGCAGCCGGCCGCTGCCTTCGGTATCGAGGAGGGAGCACGGGTCCGAATCGGCAATGATCGCGGGTCGGTCGTCTTGCGTGCGACGCTGGACGAGCGCTTACAGCCTGCAACGCTGATCGTTGAAGGCATTTGGCCGGCAAGCGCGTTTGAGGAAAAGCAAGCGATCAATACGCTGATCGGCGCTGATCCGGTACCACCGAATGGTGGTGCGGCATTCCACGACACGGCCGTCTGGCTGTCGGTCGCCAACAATGGCAGCCCGGTGGCTGGGTGCAGTTCATAAGAAATGAAACGTCCTAGAACTTCCTTGCAGGGACCATCACGTTGTGGCTCGCGTGCAATCTGCGTGCCCCATAAGGGTGCCTTCGTGCGGCAAAAGCCAGTCGGCTCAGACCATCTTGCCGAGGATCTTCTTCATCTCATCAAGGGAGAATGCGCGCAGCGTCTCCGAACGGACGTTGCCTCGTGATGCAATGCTAAGCGAGAGCGCCGTGGCAGTCTCGTCGTCCGGCGCTTCGCAAATCGCAACGACGTCGTGCGATCCAAGCGTCCAATACACGTCCTTGACGGTCGCGCCAGCCTTGCTGGCCATTTGCCTGAAGGCATCGGCCCGCTCGATCGTCTGCTTGACGTTCTTAATGCCTTGATCACTGTAACTGGCGAGTACGACAAACAATGGCATGGGAACCTCCTAGGGTTGCCCCCCGATGCCGACCTTCTTATTCTACTCCCAATCTTCGGCGCGGGACAGGAAAAGTATGCATTTTGTTACATATATCCTGCTGCGCCGCTCTGGCATTCACAAGTATCCCTGGCTTTGAGCAAATCCCAAGTACTGAATGTTACTCTCCACCTGGGTTACACCCTCAACAGCGTGTACCCGCCGCACGATGTCAGCAATTAGCCGCTCGTCGCTGATCGCACCCGACAATACGGCCTTGCCGTCCTTGACCTGCACGTCAATGCCAACGGCGCGAATATGGCCGTCGAAGTGTTCTTCAAGCGCTGTCCGCACACGTGTCTCGATTAACTGATCCATCAGGATCGCTCGCGATTGTTGCGTTTCTCGGAACGGTTCGCTCTCACTCAGCAGAGCAATCTGCTCAACACAGTTTGCCACCGGCACACGCTGGGTGTTCAACGTAAGTGCGTAGTGTGCGGCATCCGTCCAATCGATGCCGAAAAGTCGCCGCATGGCGCCGCTGTGTGCGGCGTCACTGCGCTCGATCTCGCGGCGTGCCGAGGCCGGATCGGCGATTCCCATTCGTTTCATCAGCATGCGGGTCCGGAATGGCATCGGCGCGCAGATACGCACGCACACCACGTGCGGTACCTGGCGCAGCAGGTACGTCGCCCCCCAGCCGCGGATCAGTACATTGCCTTTGACAGCAAGCTCGATGATTTCCCGCGCCGTGTAACGCGCCATCTTGCTGCCGTCGATGCGCCAGCGTTCCATCATCGTCGCTTCGCCTTCGAGAAAGCGGTGAACTTGGCTTTCCCGTAGACCGGAGCGCTCGGCGATATCGTGCTCGACGAGCTCATGATGAATGATTACGAGTCGTAGTCGTTCGGCCAATCCGGCCGCCACGTCGCGGCCCAAGGTTGCCATCTCGCGCGTCATCGCAATTACAGCCATGACTTCCTCCTAGAATTAGAGTTCCAGGGGCCGGCCGCGCGGCAACAACCAGCCGCGAGCAACCGGTCATCACCAATACTATCAGAAATATCTGACTTGGTATATGTCCCCTGCCAGGTTGATGAGTAGTCGCCGCGCCAACGGTCGATGTGACCCAGATGGCCCTGTGATGGCTCGCCGAGCCGGAAAAATGCGATGGGCCACGGTGGCGCGAGAGCTACTCGCTGCTGCGCGTATTAATCTCGATCACGTCGAAAGCCTTGCGTGCTGTTTTCTCTGCCGCTTTCGGCCGGTCGACGCAGTAGAAATCTCCCATCACCAGCACGTCGAGCTCGGTGCGCAGGAAGCAGGAGATGGCCTCGCCGGGCGTCGTCACGATTGGCTCCTGCTTGTTGAAGCTGGTGTTCAATAGAATTGGCACGCCAGTTCGCTTCATAAAGGCGCAGATCAGTGCGTGATAACGCGGATTGGTTGCCGCCGAGACCGTCTGCACGCGGGCTGTGCCGTCGACATGGACTGCGGCCGGGATGCGCGCTTGCATGCCGGCGCGCACTTTGGGCGCGATGGTCATGAATGGGTCCGGCCCGCTCATCTCGAAGTAATCAGCGGCATGCTCTTCCAGCACCGATGGCGCGAACGGGCGGAATGGCTCGCGGAATTTAACGCGCGCATTGAGGATGTCACGAATGCCGGCGGTCATCGGTGACGCGAGAATTGAGCGGTTGCCCAACGCCCGCGGCCCTATCTCGTAGCGGCCCTGAAACCACCCAACTGTTTTGTTGCCTTCGAGATCGCGCGCGACACGATCCAGAAGGTCTGGTTCGGCAAGCCTATCGTAGCGCATCCCTGCCTTGTCCAGCGCCTTTCGGATGTCGATTTCACCGAACTCGAGGCCTTGGTAGGCGTGGTCAAGCGTCGTCCGCCGCTCATGGTCCAGTGTCTGATGGTAGTGCCACAGCGCGCTGCCGAGCGGGACGCCAGTGTCGGATGCGCAGGGCGGCACCCAGACCCTCTCGAAGCCGCTCTCTGACAGCAGCCGGCCATTGGCGACACAGTTGAGAGCGACGCCGCCGGTCATGACGAGGTTACGCGAAGGATATTGCTTTGAAGCCGCGCAGGCGACATGGAGCACAACCTCCTCTGTGACCTTCTGTAAGGCGTATGCTAAGTCCATATAATGCGGTGTTAGCGGATCGCCGCGGCGCCGCGCTGGACCGAATTTCTCGATGAACTTGCGTTTGAATGGACGCAGCATGCCGAAGCGGTCGTGGCTGAAGTAGTCCATGTTAATGTTGAAGCGGCCATTATCCTCCAAGTGGACGATGTCACGCATTAAACCCACTAAACTGTCGTTCCCGCATGCGGCGAGCGCCATCACGCTCCCCTCCTCGAACGGGGCGAAGCCCAGGTGCATGGTCACCAATGTGTAAACCATTCCTAGACTGCCAAAAAAATGGCCATGCCATTGCCGTTGCAGGCGGTTTCCCTCGCCTGTGAATACGCTGGTCGCGGCATCGTCGCCGTACCCATCCATAACGACGACCGTCGCATCCTCGAAAGGTGACACAAAGTAGATAGCAGCATGGGAATTATGGTGCCCGACGTTGACGATAGGCGGGATGCGGCGGCCAGGAAATTGCCGCTTAAGGTCTCGCCTCAGCCACACGTTCAGGAACACGATTCCGCTGTCCTGGGTTGTGTGGGCCCCCGGCAACGCCAGCGCCAGACTAGATGGAAAGCGGCCTACCACCGCGCCGAAAAACGATTTGCGCAACAGCGCTTGGTCCCACGGCGTGGTGATGACCTCGATATCGGAGAATTGAGCACCGCCATCGCCGAATGCCGCTGTGAGCGAGCGGGTCGGAAAAGCTTGAGTATGCTTTTCCCGATTGAGGCGCTCCTCCTCGAGTATTAGCCGGGGTACGCCGTCTTGTAGCAGCGCCAAGCCACTGTCGTGAGATTCACTTGCAAGCCCGAGGATATGCATTCCTGAGATCGTGCCTTTCTAATGCCTCTCACTGCAGGTGAAATGCCCGCGAGCGGAAAAATTTCCCCGCGCTCGTGCTGTGTTTGAGCTTTAATGCTAACGTCGAATTTATGGAACGGGCGTCGCCGTATCTTGATGAAGATTGCGCGGGGGACCGGCGCCGCATCGCTTGATTGACGCCGGCTGGATGCCAGAGCGGCCCCTGGTGTTGGTTCGGAGGACCCCCATGTTGAGATACCGCTCGTTGTTGGTGCGTTCGAAGCCGGGGCTTGATGTTTGGCCTACGCGGTTGTCGTGCCAGGGCACTCAGCTTCAACGGGGAGCGGTGATCACGCAGCGACACGCGATGATTGGCGATAAGGGCGAGAATGGCTCGTGCACTGGCAATTGGCGGAACGGCAGATGGAAGCTCCCGGTGGCAGGGTTTGCGATCTTGCTATGCTGGGGCGCCTTGAACCACGCGCTTGCCGCAACGACCGAGGACGTCCGCTTCCCGACCAACGTTGTCCCCAATACCGTCAACGATCAACCGGTCGAGTTGAAAGCGCGACTTTATCTTCCTGATAAGCCAGAGCTGCCAATGCCGGCCGTCGTCATCACGCCGTCGAGCGGCGGCGTGAAGCCGTTCCGCGAAATCCATTATGCCGAGGCCCTGGCCGGCGCCGGCATCGCGGCATTGGTGGTCGACAGCTTCGCCTCGCGCGGCATCGTTAATTCGGTACACGATCAGCGTCTGTTGACCCGCTGGCAGACCGGCAATGATGCCATCGCGGGGCTGCGCTGGCTCAGCCGTGACGAGCGCTTCAATCCGGACCGCATCGCCGTGATGGGCGTTTCGAAAGGCGGTATCGTCGCTTTGGACACTGCGCTGGACGTGCGACGACGGTGGATGCGCGCCACCAACGTCAAGTTTGCAGCCCATGTTGCGCTGTCGCCTGGTTGCCGATGGGTCAACCGTTCAACGGTGACCACCGGTGCGCCAATCCTGCTGTTACTGGCGGAACTCGACGACGCGACTCCCGCGCCAGCGTGCGTAGCGCGCGCAGAACAACTTCGCCTGACTGGCAATACCAAAGTCGAGGTCAAGGTCTACCAGGGCGCCCATCATGCCTGGGAGGCGATAACGCCAAAACCGCTATTCGACCCGTGGGCAGAAAACTATTCGCTTTGCCAGGTCTGGATTGAGGATGACGGCGCATTGACCACCGGCAGCGACGGTGCATCGATTCCAAGACGGCAATGGTACGAGTGGGCCAAACGTGGCTGTATGAAGCTCGGGGCACACTGCTGCGGTGGCACCCCGGAGCTGAAACAGCAGGCGACCCGTGATATCATCGCATTTCTGCGCAAGCATGGATTTTGAAGCGGCGACTACTTCAGCCGGAGCCGCCATCGCCCAGGATCGAGTAGGGCGCCCAGAATATTGGATGGGCATAGGAGAACAACGTCTTGCCCGATGCGTCGGTGAAGCCGGGCCCATCGAGCAATGCCATCGAAGCCTCTCGCAAGGCCTCGGCCCGCGTTATCGAAGCGCCCGCACTCTGACGCCGGAACAACTCACTCACCAGTTCGCGGGCCGACGCCGAATGCACCGACCAGTTGGTGATGAGCAGCGCCCGCGTACCGGCGTAGAAGAAGGCGCGACCCAGTCCGGAGGCGGCCTCGGCGCCCGCGCCGGCTGCAGCGCCAGTATTGCAGGCCGACAGCACGACCCAATCGGCATTCAGCCTGAGCTGGAGGATCTCCTCCACCGTCAGCAGACCATCGCCGTCAATATCTGCGACATTGGGCGCGGTCAGGGCCAAGGCTGGCTGGGTTAGGCCGTTGAGCTCGCCAGGGACAAGGCCGTGGGTCGCGAATACCACGACACGATAGCGCGACAGATCCAGGCCCTTGACGTTCTTCTCGTTGGCGGCCCTGCCGAGATGCAAAACCCTGGCTGGGTCGGCCTCTAGCGCGGCAGCAATAGATTTGAGTTCGTCCGCAGTGTCGGGTAGGCGCGGCAGCTGCGCGATCTCGGCACTATCGACGGCGGCCGTTCGCGGCGCAGCCCGCATCCTGATTGGCAGACCGCGAGTTGTCAGGTTGACGACCTGAACTGCCTCCTCGGCTGCGGTCTCATTGGCCTGGTCGGAATTGAACAGCGGGTCGCCAAAACCGATTAGATTTTCACGCTTTGTCGCAACAGTGGGAACATGACGCAGCGTGCGCAGAGCCGAGGCCGATGGGATCATAGTGACGGCGTGTGTCCGCGCGAGCCAAGCGACCCTGCGATACTCGGAGAAGTCCGGTTCGGCATCGGGTTGCACGCGCGCGGGTTCGGTTGGGAGCAGACCGAGTGGCAATTGCCCGAGCGCGCCATTGGTGGCGACAATCAGGCTCTTCGCGGGCCGCCAACCCGTCTCGACCGGCTTTAACAGCAGTTCATACAGATCATATGCGGCCTTCAGATCGAATGGCGGAATGTCGCCGACCGTCGATGCGTTCGGCTCGAGCGCCTTGCGCAGCCCGGTCACCCTTTTCTGGATGTCGGTTAGATTCGTTGACAGAACGGTAAAGGTCAGGGGGCCGGACTTCGGCACCACCCAGACGAAACTCTCGCGGCGTCCGAAGTGGAACGACAGCAGCACTTCGTCGGTGCGCAGCGACGCGCGGATGTCGGTGACCGTGACCGGCTTCGGATTGATCAGGTTGTTGTAATCGGGGAAGCGGCGCTCGATCTCGCGCGTGGCGGTGCGGCGCTCCTTTCGGAGGGCGTCTAGTTCGACTTGCAGCTCACGCAAGGCGGCCTCGTCGCGTTCTTCTGGCGCTGCCGCCAGGCTGGTGTTTATATTGCCGACCAGCGCGACAGTTCGCTTCTCGATATCCTGTTCCTTGCGCACTAGCTCACCGAGCGCCGGCGTCTTCGCCGCCGAGCGCGCCGCCGAAGCCTCGAGCGCATTCTGCACGCTGCGACCGCGGATCGCCTCGCCGACCTGAAAGCTTTCAACCGCCGCACTTTGCGGATCACCGGTCCTCGCCAACAGGGCCATGTTGGCCTCGGCAACCGACTGCAAGCGGTTGTCAGCGGCAAGCCGCGTCGTCAGATCGCCTTCCTCGTCATCGTGGGTGTTGTTGAGCAATACCGGCATAGCTTGCTTGAATTCGACCAATGCCTCAGCATCTCGGCGAGCGTAGGTGAGACCGGTAGCCAGCAGCGCCTGTGCCATGGCTGTATCATAGTGGGCGGCACCCTTGCGAGCCTTCTGGAACGCCACGAACTCGCGCGCCCGCTCGATGCCGCCATTGATATCGCCGGTATAATATTCCGTAAATATCCGCGACCAGCTCCGCCGCAGGCCCGAGGCGCGTTCCGCCGGCCAGCCGCGGGCGGCCGTCTCGACTCGCGCAAACAGTTGCTTCGCTTGAGTGAACCGACCTTGGGAGAATTGTGTGATAGCCAACTGGTTCAGCGCTTGGACCCGGGATGGCGAGTCATCGGGATAGCCGAGTGCCTCGAAAATCTCATTGCTGGCACGGGCCAGGGTCTCAGCCTCACGGAACCGCGCCTGATCAATCAGGATGCCGGCCAGACTGCCAACGACCAGCGCGGTGTCGACGTGATACTTGCCCACGGATTTCAGTCGGCTGAGCAACGCTTGGCGCACTTCGTTCTCAGCTTCCGCGACACGGCCCTGTCGCGCCTTGACACGGCCGAGACTGGCAATACCGAAGTCGATAGCGGTCGCCATCCCCGAGGCGTTCGGAGGGTTCGGCCAGGTTTTCGACTTCACCAAAGCATCACGCTCCAGAACGAGGTAGCGCTGATAGGCTGCTTCGGCTTCGGCGTAGCGGCCGCGTGCTTCGAGCACCCGTCCGCGGGCGGTCTCGACGTTGGCCTCGAAGCTCGACCGGTAGATCTCGGCGTTTGGCCAGGAGCGGGATTCGCTGAGCAGCGCTTGGTTCTTCTTGGCATAGGCCTCGGCGCGCGCGAGGTCGCCGAGGGACAAATAATTGATGGTCAGGCGCCGATTGATATTGAATTGACGGCCCTTGGTCCGTGGCAGCGCGTCGAGCTTTCTCGACATTGTCTCGAGTACCGCGATGGCCCGCTTGTTCTCGTTTGTGAAGCGCAGGAGTTGTTCAAGTAGGAGGTCAAACCGACTACCCTCAGTGAGGTAGTCGGTGGCGTACTCATGCGCCTTCGCGATATCGCTAATGGCATCCGGTGCGCGGCCGAGGTCGGCGCGGGTCTGTGCCCGCTTGAAATAGAATTGGGCCAGATCGGTGCGGCTCGCTTTGCCGGGCGCGATTGCGTCAGCCTCGGCTTCCATCCGGGCCCGATGCGCCGGATCTGGCTTCTGTTGATCGAGGATGCTGGTGATGTCCGAAATCGTTCGCGGCGGCGGCACGAAGACGGCGGCGGTCTCTTGCGCTGCGGCCGGGTGCGTCGCGCAAATCGTGCAAAACGCGACGAACAAGATGACCGGAACGCGGACTTCGATTAATCGGGGGAACATGACTCATACTCCGCGACCAATAATCCGCACACCCCCGACGACAACGTTACTATAGGCCACGGCCGAAAACAACGGGATGGTTGTCGTGCTGATCGCCAATTGATTGGCGCCGTCTGGGACCTATTTCGTGTCGAGCACATGAATCGGGGTCCAATCGCCGCCAGGCGGATTGGCCACAAGCAGGCACGCCCGCTCCCGAAATGCAACGCTTGGCAGATCGTCAGGACCGGCCCGGCCAAAGGCCTCGGTCGCGCCGCCAAAGTCTCCCATCCGCCAACGCGCCAGTCCTTCGGCGTAGGCAAGGCACGCATCCGCATTTCGGACCGCGCAGTCGCCTGCATCAGCGCGCGGCTCATAAACACGGGTGGGCGCGGCGCGGCCACTGACACGGATGGTGTCGAGCTCCCGCCACACGATTCGATTGCCTACAAGTGCGGCCGTTGCCTCGGCCGCCATGATCGACGTGCCGTAGAGCTTGTTGGCGCCTTCAAGCCGCGCGGCAAGGTTCACCGTATCGCCCATGACCGTATAGTTGAACCGTCGCGGTGATCCGATGTTGCCAACCAGTGTGTCGCCGGAGTTCAGCCCGATCCGCTGCCTGATCTCTAGTCCAGCAAATGCGGTCAGGCCCATTTGATTCATGGCCGCGAGCTTAGCTTCGCTGGCGAGCGCCGCACGCACCGCACTGATGGCATGATCCGGATCGTCGGCCGGGGCTCCGAATACGGCCACGATCGCGTCGCCGATATACTTATCGACAAAGCCACCGTGCGCCTCGATGATCTCGGTCATGGCCGACAAATACTCGTTCATCAGCGCCACGAGCTCGCGCGGGTTGAGTCGCTCGGATATGGCCGAAAAGGCTGCAATATCCGAGAAGTACACGGTGACGGTCCGCGTCTCGCCGCCAAGGCTCGGCGGAACGTTGGCGGCCAGCATTCGCTCGATCACCGCTGGTGCCAGATAGAGCGAGAAGCTATTGCGCAGGAGACGCTTTTCGCTGTCGGCGATCACGAAGCGATAGGCATTCATGATAGCGAACGCCAGCAATGTCGCAACGATCGTATCAATGAGGGGAAGTGCCAACGCATGGATGAAGGCCCAGTTGGCGATGCCGGTCCACAGCGCGCCGAGTGCGGCGACGCTCAGCAACGCACGTAGCGGGCTGGCCAACTGTAGCGTGAGTGTCGCCGCGATTGCCGACGCCGCAAGGTTCACGATCCAGCTGGGCAGGCGGCCCAACTCGTTCAATGCGTCACCCCTGATGAGGTTGTTTATGGCGGTTGCATGGACGTAGACGCCGGCGATCGAGTCACGAGCAAAAGCCCTTTCCGGCGGCTCGAATGGCAGGCGGCAGCGCGGCGCCCGCGCGCCTTCAATTCCGGTTGCAAACCGTTTCGAGGCGACGCTGCGGTCCTCGACATCGAGTAACGCGCCGATCAGCACGACTCGGCCGCCGAACTGGCGTTGGAAATAATTCTTGTCGCCGCTGTCCGCACAGGCCACGAGATCCGCCAGCGAGTAGGTTGGAATATCATCCGCACCACCGTCGAAATTGAGAACCACCGTGTTCGGTGTCGACTGGGGCACGTGCGAGCCGGCCAGCCAGACCGAACCGTCGGTGGCAAACTCCGGCTTCGGCCCCATCGCGCGCGACGCCAGTTCGACGGCCATCGAGGGCATGGTGCCGCCGTCGACTTCGAAGGACAGCGGCACGCGCCGCACCACGCCGTCGCGATCGGCAAACAGATTGAGCGGCCGGATGTTGCTATAGTAACCAACCGCGATGCGTTGCGCCTCGAACGGCTGGATCGGCTGGTGCAGGTGCTGGACCTGACCCAACACGAGCTTACCCTGCCGCGCTGCAGTTGCCAGCGCCCGCAGGAAACTGCGGTCGAAGCCGCGCAACCGGTCACCGATCGTGTCGCCGCCAAGCGAGATCTCCGACTGCTCGAGCGAGGTTGGGAAGATGACGTCGAAGCCCACGACCTTGGCACCGGCGTCCACCACCGCCGTCAGGATCTTGCCGATCTCGGGTGTCCAGGTGATGCTAGGTGTGCCAGCGAATGGCTTGCGCCGGTAGGTCTCCTCGTCGAGCGCGATGACTACGGTCGGCGAGCGCATCGGGTCATGCAGTTGCCCGGCGATCGACCACCTGAGCCATGTTAGGACGTCGATCGAAAGACCGCGCAGGCGATCGAGCTGAGGCAGCGAAGCGATTGTCGCGGCGATCAGCGCTATCAGGGCGGTCGTGAGAATATCGCGCCGCTGGCTGGTGCTCGCCATGTTGATCTCGCCGCTCGGCCTCAGCGCTCGGGTGACAGGCGGAGCAGGCGTCCGACAATTGGTGACGCACCAGGCTTGGCGTAAGGATCGACCTTGAAGATCGCATGCTGACCGGCGAAGCTCACACTGTACGTGCCGCCTGCTGTGAGCGCCTTATCGATCTTTGCCAGATCGAAGAACGCACCGCGCATCAATTGCGCTCCGGAAATGTCGATGTCTATCTTTTCGTCCGTCTGATCAAGCCGCTCGATCAACAGGCGGCCGGCCGTGCTTGCCTCGATCACCGGCGACAGCCCGTAGATCGTGTACTCCGACGGTTGACCGGCGATCTTCTTGGGCGGCGCCCGGAAGGCCATGGCACCGCTCTTCTGGGCCTGCTCCCGGCTCAGCTTCATCTTGCCGCCGTTGCATGCAACCTTGGTGCGTTCGACCATGCCGCCTTCAATTTCGCTTTGCTCGACGCCGACTTTGACCTTCCCGGCAACGATGGTCTCGCGCCAGCATGACTTCAGGTAGCCCAACACGAGCTTGTCGTTGGGGGCCAACTGGACGACCTTGCCAGCCGGAAGATAGTCCATGAATTCAACCTCGGTCGACTTGCTGTCGACGTACTCCACAATTGCCGCCGGCGCTTGTGCCAAAGCACAAGTTGTCGCTGTGACGAGACTATAGGTTGCGGCCAGACAACGTGCTGGCATGTTGGTCTCCTAACGGGAGGGAGCGGATCGTGCCAGCCTCCCAGAAGTGCAAAATAGCAGGTTAAAATTGCCTGTCCGGAAGGCAAGGATCAGCCGCACGCACAAGCCAAGGTATTCAAACCAAGAGGGCCTGAACAACGAACCTCCTCGACAAGATTAGCGCAAATATCGTGGTGGACTATAGAAAATAGATTTCGATGATAAATATACGCCCCTCCACAGATCAGTCATCTTTCGAGATTTTTGCAACCGCTGTGAGCCAATCGTGTTCTGCCGGTTGTGTCCGTAGCGGTTCCAACCAATCGGCCCGCGCCAATTTGCCGAACAGCCATCGTTGGACGACGAATGGTCAGAACCCGGGTGTGACCCCTTCACAAATGCGCTCGATGGTAGCCTGCGTTGTCCAGCTTCGGAGGGTTGGAGCGTTCAACCCTTAGCATTGGCCGTTTAGGGTTAGTCTCGCCTATTTCCGTCCACCCTCGAATGTCGGCAACCCTATCAATCAGTTGCCAATGACGGAAGCCGCTGATGCCGGTCAACGACTGCGCGCCGATGGTGGCGCCATGGTAGGCATTGCGCAGCGCCAGCATGTCGATATTGCCGGAAAAGGTCTGTGCCATGATCAGCGCCAAATCGATCGCCTCGGTGCCGCTGTTGGTGAAATGCACCACCCAGTCGTGTCCCTTCGGCATGCGCTGCACCAGTTCTTCGGCATAGTGCGCCGGCACCGGATGATCGAACATTGTCGTGCAATGTTGCAGTTTGCCGATTTGCTCCTGCACAGCAGCCGTCACCGTCGGATGCGCATGGCCGACCGAGATGCATACGTTCATGCCCAGCAGGTCGACGTATTTCTTGCCCGCCTCGTCCCATAGATACTGACGCTCGCCCTTGCAGAAAATCAGCGGGGTCTTGTAGGGCATGAAGGCACGCTGGGAGGCGGCGTAGAAAGTATCCCGCCGCCGGATGATGCCTTCCGTCGACCAGTCGACTTCGAGGTCGTCCATCGATGCGATCTCCCGGCGTCGGGCCACGCTACTCAGTACGTGGCCTTGATTGCTGATTGTCCAATGCCGGCCTGTCGCACGACACCCACGGCGGCGCGAACGTCGGCCAGATATTCGCCGAGAGATGGGGCGTGGATCATCGACATCATGCGGTGAATCCCCTTCGGCCTCTGCACCAGTCCTGGCAGCCAACCCTTCGCGGACATGATCTCGGCTACCCTGAAGACGTCGAATTCGTCCGAGCCATAAGCAACGATTGACAAGTGCGGTTGGCCATGAATCTTGAGTCCGTCGATTCCCCCAATGCCGGCCCGGTAAGCATCGATGAAGCCCATGAGGTCTCGCGCAATCCGCTTGTAGCCTTCTTGCCCCAAGAATTGGAACGAGGCCCAGGCAGCCGCGACACCGCCGGCTGGCCGGGTGCCGACAATAGTTGATGTGGTGAACCGGCCGTTTGGCCAATTGCTGAAATCGAACTGTTGGAACTCCGCTTTGCCGGATGTGCGGTAGAAAACAGTCGAAGCAGGTTTCGGGCAGAAGCCAAACTTGTGCAGGTCGGCCGAAATCGAGCTGACCGCCGGCACGGTGAAGTCAAAGTCGGGAATGTCACGTCCGATCATCCGTGCGAACGGTGCCAGATAGCCGCCGACACATGCATCGACGTGCAGCCATAAACCACGGCGATCGGCGAGTTCGCCGATCTCGCCGATCGGATCGATCACGCCGAACGGAAAGCATGGGGCTGAGCCGACCAGCATGATCGTCTGGTGGTCGATCAACGCTTCCATCGCTGCCGGATCGGCACGGAAGTCGCGGCCGACGGGAGCCCGCCGCACCTCGATATCCATCAGCTTGCCGCCCTTGTCGAAAGCGGGATGCACCGTTTCCGCGGCAACGATGTTACCACGAAGGCCGGGTTCCTTGCGCTGCTTGCGCGACCAGTTGCGGCAGGCCTGCATTGCCTGGATGATGCTTTCGGTGCCGCCAGTGGTCATGAAGCCTTGCGCGGCTTCTGGCGCGTTGAACAGACCGAGCGCCATTGCCACTACGTCGTTCTGCATCCGATCGACGCTATGGAATGCTCGCTTTGCGCCGAGGACGTTTTCGGCAAAGAACTCGAAATACGCATCGCGGCCCATCTCGTAGAGTTCGTCCGTCGCCTTGAAAACGAACAGTGGCGCCCTGCCATGCTGCCAATCGATATCCTTCGTCTTCATCTCGCGCATCTCGGCAAGGATCTGGTCTTTCGGGCGACCGGTGGCAGGCAATGAAACGCGCATGTTGGGCCTCGTTGCTGGCAATCGAATTGACAGAGCTTGGCACTCGATCCTAAAGTTCGTCAATGATGAACCACGGTTCGGCAAAAGCGAATAAGCCACGCTCCGGATTGAATAGCGGACTCGATGTTCTCGAGTGCGTAGCCTCCCGGCATCGACCGCTCACTCTCACCGAGATCGCGGTCGCGGTTGGCATGTCGAAGTCGAGCGTGCATCAAGTCTTGGCGACGCTGGAGCGGCGTGGGTTCGTCAGGCGTCTGGCCGATCAGAGCTATTGCATCGGCATCAAGGCGTGGGAAATTGGTTGCGTGGCCACGCCCATTGACACGGCGCGGATGGCGGCGCCGCACATGGCACAGTTGGTTCGCGAAGTCCGCGATGGTGTGTCACTCGGTGTCCTCGACGGAACAGAAATGGTCTGCGTTCATCTCGTCGAAAGTCCGCGCGTCATTCGCGTGCATTCCAACGTCGGCGATCGCACGCCGGCCCATTGCGTCTCGGCGGGGTTGGCAATCCTCTCCACCATGGACGACTATACCGTCATTCGGTTGCTGCCCGATACATTGCCACGTGCGACCAATGAGACGATCGTTGATCGCGCGGCACTGTTGAAGGAGTTGAGCCGTATTCGTGCTCGTGGTTACGCCTTCAGCCGAGGCGCCTGGCGGCTCGACGTGGCCGGCGTTTCGATTCCTGTGCGTGGCCGGGATCATCACGCCGTGGCGGCCCTGTGTATCGCCGCGCCGAGATTTCACGCCAACAAGGAGTGGGTGGCGCGAGTCATCCCCGCGCTCGAGATCGCGGTCGCGAATATCGAGCGCGGTTTTGGCGTTGTAGATCCGTCGGCGCTATCGCCTCGGATCACTGCCGCGGCCAGGAGAAAGTGAAGACCAATCCCAGATCTACCGGATGCGCCTCAGCCAATGCAAGCAAAGGGAACACGACCATGACGAGCAAGGCAACGTTCAACCGCCGGGAAATGGCACTGTTAGGCGCGAACCTCGGTATCGCATCGTTTGCGGCAACGACACTCGGCTGGTCCGGAACTGCGGCTACCCAAGAAGCGAAAGTCATGCTCGGCCATTTCCCGTCGGCCAATCAGCAGAATTTCTCCAAGGCCACCGGCTCGATGCAGAAGGCACTCGGCGATAAGACCAAAATCGAGTTTATCAGCGTCGGCGCCGGCCCGCAGATCCTGACCGCCATGGCCGCCGATAGCATGGACCTGTGCAATATGGGTTCGAGTGCCATGATCGTTGGCTTCGCTCAAGGACTGCCGGTGTCGATGGTCTACATGCACAAGGTGGTCAAGGACAGCGAGTGCCTCGTGGTGCGCAACGACGCCGGCATCAAGGAATTGAAAGACCTCAAGGGCAAGAAGGTTGGCTGCCCGTTCAATACTTCGGTGCACTTCGCCCTGCTCGCCGCCATGAAAACCGCCGGGCTTACTGCCGCCGACGTGACGCTGGTCAATCTCCGGCCGGATGCGATCGCAGCCGCCTGGCAGCGCAAGGACATCGATGCAGCATACATATGGCATCCTGTTCTTGGCAGCCTGCAGAAAGAAGCTGGCACGATCATTTTTCAAAGTGGGATCTGATCGCGAAAGGCTCGTTGATCTTCGATGGTCTCGTTTGCCGCGATGCATTCAAGAAGCAGCATCCGGAGCTGGTACTGGCCTTCCTGAAGGAGCTGGACCGGATCAATATAATTTACCGCAGCAAACCGGAAGAGGTCGTTTCAGTGATGGCACCCTTTCTTCAGATCGCGCCAGAAGTGGCGATGACAATCGCGAAAACCACACACACAATCACGCCGAAAGAAATGCTGACCGACGCCTGGATGGGCGCTCCTGGCGCAAAGGACAGCGGGATCTTGAAAGCAATCCGCGACCAGGCCAACTTCCTGAAGTCGACCGATCAGCTCAAGTCACTGCCTGACGATTTTTCGAAGTTCGTCGATAGTTCGTTCGTGGCGAAGATGGTCTAGGCAGCGCTCAATCGCCGGACGCGGAAGGGGCCTCGATGATCGAGCCGATCGCACTCGATGACGCCGCACGGCGCGGCAATGCTAAGCTCGTGGTCGAACGCCTCGCCAAGAACTTCGGCAGCGGCGATACAGCAGTGCAAGCCCTGTCGCCGATCGACCTCTATGTCGGCAAAGGCGATTTCCTATGCGTCGTGGGGCCGTCGGGCTGTGGCAAGACCACCCTCCTCAATATTGATTGCGGCGGGATTCGAGCGACCGACCTCGGGCCGCGTTTTGCTAGATAATCGGCTGATCACCGGGCCCGGCGCGGAGCGCGGCGTGGTTTTCCAGCAAGGCGCCCTATTCAACTGGATGAATGTGTTGGAGAACGTCGCCTTCGGGCCGCGTGCTCAAGGCGTGCCGGTTGCGAGAGCGCGGGAGCAGGCAACGGCGCTGCTGGATCTCGTGGGGCTATCTGCCTTTGCCGCCAAGTATCCCTATCAGCTCTCTGGCGGCATGCAGCAACGGGTCGGCATCGCGCGGGCGCTGGCCAACGAGCCAGAAATCCTGTTGATGGACGAACCGTTTGCAGCACTGGATCAACAGACCCGCGAGTTGCTGCAAGAGGAGATCCGCAGCATCTGGCGGCGCACCGGCAAAACGATCGTCTGGATCACTCATTCCATCGAGGAGGCCCTGTTCCTGGCCACGCATATCGTGGTCATGACCGCCAGGCCGGGACGCATCAAGGCCGCCTTTCGCTCGCGCTTCAACGAGAACCCCGACCCCCTGGTGGCGGCGACGCCAGAATTCACCGCCGCCAAACGGCAAATTGTGCAATTGCTGCGATCTGAATCGCAAGCGGCCCAAAACATGGAGGCGCGTTATTAATGTCCAGGACCGATGCTGGACTCACTGTCCTAGGACTTGACGAAGGCGCCTTGGAACGCCGTGCCGACCGCCGCGATCGCTGGCTGACGGTCGTCACTTTCGGTTGCATCCTGGCAATGTGGACGGCAGTGACCGGCTCGGGATTGTGGCCGCCGCTGATCAAGCCGATCTTCCTACCATCGCCGGTCGATGTGGTGGAGACGTTCATACGTCTGACGCAGCAGGGCTACCAGGGGCGCAGCCTATTGCATCATGTGACTGTCAGTTTCAACCGCTTCGCCATTGCGTTCTCGGCATCCGTCGTTATCGGTGTACCGCTCGGGCTGCTGATGGGCATGAACCGCACAATCCGGGCGGTGTTCGAGCCGCCGATCCAGGCGATCAGGCCGATTCCAAAGCTTGCCCTGCTGCCGTTGTTTCTGATTTGGTTCGGTATCGGCAATCTATCAAAAGTGGTGGTCATCGCCGCGCCGGTGCTGCCGTTGATCGCGATTGCTTCCATGCAAGCGGTGCGGTCGATCAGCGCCAAGAAAATCCAGGCCGCGCAGGCGTTGGGCGCCAGCCCATGGGTGATCTTCTCGCGCGTGGTGCTGCCAGCAAGTCTGCCGGGCATCTTTACCGGCATCCGCATGGCGATCTCAATCGGCGTGACTATGCTGGTTGGCGCGGAATTGACCGCGACTTCGGATGGTATAGCCTGGATGGCACTCACAGCTGCCGAATTTCTGTCGACCGACGTCGTGCTGGTTGGTGTGCTGATCATGGCGGCCCTCGGTTACGGGCTCGACCGAATAGTTCGTGCGATCGAGAGCCACCTCGTGCATTGGAGTGGCAAAGACTAGGCACTCAAAATGCCACCCACTTAACAGTAAACGTCATAGTCCGTGACAAACGAGCATCAGCATGCCCCGAGCACTTATTCGTGCGGCGGTCAGTCAATCTGCAACTCGATATTGATCGCGCCGCAGTGGCAG
>JANLPY010000555.1:0-27884 GCA_031367505.1 Hyphomicrobiaceae bacterium
GCATCATTCGGCAAGCATGGCGGCCCTGGTCGGCGGCGGATCACGGCCCAAGCCCGGCGAAGTTTCACTGGCGCACCTCGGAGTGCTGTTTCTCGACGAGTTGCCCGAGTTCGTGCCGCAGGTGCTCGACAGTCTACGCCAACCGTTGGAAACCGGCGAAGTCGTGATTGCACGCGCCAACCATCGGATCACCTACCCGTCCCGCATCCAGCTCGTCGCGGCGATGAACCCGTGCAAATGCGGCGGCGGATCGCCAGGTCATGCGTGCAAGCGGGGGCCGAAGTGTGCGGCGGACTACCAGGGTCGCATTTCTGGTCCGCTGCTCGATCGGATTGATTTGCAAATTGAGGTGCCAGCGGTATCGGCGTCGGATCTCGTGCTACCGGCTCCCATCGAAGGCAGTGCCGAAGTCCGCGCCCGCGTTATCGCCGCGCGGGAACGTCAGCGAGATCGGTTGCGCGCGTTGGGGGTGAAGGGAATTCGCACGAATGCCGAAACTTCCGGACAGCTTCTAGAGGACATCGCCAAGCTTGATTCAGATGGACGAACGCTACTGGTCCAGGCGTCACAAAGTCTGATGCTGACTGCGCGCGGCTTCCATCGCACTCTCAAAGTGGCGCGCACGTTGGCAGACCTCGACGGCGATCTGCAAGTCGGGCGCATTCATATTGCAGAAGCGTTGAGCTACCGCGCAGAAACGTTACGGCAACAACGGGTCGCAGCCTGATGGTGCGCTGCAGCATGGCCGTTAATTCCGGCAAAATATGAAAGCCGAGTGTGAACAACATATTAATCGATTGTGCGTAAGGCTGTTTGAATGTGCTCGGGCAATGAAATTTTGTGTGTACTCTGGACGTTTGGTCCGGGATGACCATATGTACCGCAGTACGCTCGCGCGGGGTGCCTGTGACTTCTTCGGTTATTGCGTAGCGCAACGTCTAGATAGGGGAATGGCTCGAACATGATCAAGAAATTCAGTTACGCTTTACTCGGAACCGTCGCGGCACTAGCGATGACGATCGCGATCGCAGACGCGCGCCCGGGCGGCGGTCGTACGGTCGGCTCGCGTGGTGCGAACACGACGAACCCCGCACCCGCCACGAATACGGCGCCGCGCACGGCAGCACCAGTTCAGCAAGCCCAGCCCGGTGCGCAAGTCGCCGGACAAAATGCGGCGCGTCCCGGTGCGGCCACGGCCGCGCCCGCTCGGAGTGGTTTCGGCTCGATGTTGATGGGTGGACTTCTCGGCGCCGGCTTATTCGGCCTACTGTCGGGTAGTGGCTTATTTAGCGGCCTGGGTTCATTGGCCGGCCTTCTCGGCTTCGTCGTCCAGATGGCGTTGATCGGCGGCCTGGTCTACCTCGGAATGCTGTTCTTCCGCAGTCGCAGTCAGCCGGCGTTGGCGTCAGCACAAACGTCGAGTGCCACTCAGCGGCAGACCCAGGAATTCGCGCGTCAGGGCGCAAATGTTGGTGGTGGGGCGCCCGCTCTGGCCAAGCTCAACATTGCGGCCGACGATTTCAGCTCGTTCGAGCGGCTGTTGGGCAATATTCAGGCAGCCTACGGTCGTCAGGATAAGAGCGCACTTCGTGCGCTGACCACGCAAGAAATGCTCAACTACTTTGATGATGAGCTGAGCGCCAATGCCGAAAAGGGCATGGCCAACCGCATCTCTGATGTAAAGCTCTTGCAGGGCGATTTGTCGGAAGCGTGGAGCGAAGCTGGTGCAGAATTCGCCACTGTCGCTATGCGCTATGCGATCAAAGACACGACAGTCGAGTTGTCATCGGGTCGCGAAGTTGCAACTGGACCGTCGGAAGTCACCGAGGTTTGGACCTTCCGCCGCAATCCCGGCGCCAACGCGCTGTCATGGAAGTTGTCGGCAATCCAGCAAGTCTGATCGCGACCGCCAGCTGTTGGCAGAGATTTTCGAGCGAGGCGGTACCCACCGGTGCCGCCTCGTTTCGTTGATGGTTTGCTACAGAATAAACTTGGAGAGATCGGTGTTCTTCGCCAGGTCGCCGACGCGGTCCATCACATAAGCACCGTCGATCTTCACGGTCTGGCCGGGCTTGTCCGACGCCTCGAACGAGATTTCGTCGAGCACGCGTTCCATCACCGTTTGCAATCGCCTCGCACCGATGTTCTCGACGGTGGAGTTCACCTGCACCGCGATATCGGCAAGCGCGTCGATCGCATCGCCGGCGAATTCGAGCGTCACCCCTTCGGTGCCCATCAACGCCACGTACTGCTTGATCAGGCTCGCTTCCGGCTCGGTCAGAATGCGCCGTAAATCCTCGCGCTCCAATGGTTTGAGTTCGACGCGGATCGGTAGGCGCCCCTGCAGTTCCGGCAACAGATCGGACGGCTTGGAGACGTGGAACGCGCCCGACGCGATGAACAGTATGTGGTCGGTTTTCACCGGCCCGTGTTTGGTTGCGACGGTCGTGCCCTCGATCAATGGTAGCAGGTCGCGTTGCACGCCTTCGCGGCTGACGTCGGCGCCGGCTCGCCCGGCATCGCTGCGTGAGCAGATCTTGTCGATCTCGTCAAGAAACACGATGCCGTCGTCCTCGACCGAACGCAGCGCCTCGGTGATGATCTGGTCGCTGTCGAGCAACTTGTCGCTCTCCTCGGCGATCAGCATGGCGTAGCTGTCCTTCACGGTCACGCGGCGCGGCTTCGACGATGCCCCACCCAACGCCTTGCCGAGCATCTCACCGATGTTGATCATACCGACCGACGAGCCTGGCTGGCCCGGCACCTCGAACATCGGCATGCCGCCGCCTTTGTTGTCGGACACCTTGATTTCGATCTCCTTGTCGCCGAGTTCGTTGTTGCGCAGACGGCGGCGGAAGCTCTCGCGGGTCGCCGGTTGCGCGCCCTCGCCGACGAGTGCATCGAGAACGCGTTCCTCGGCCGCCTTCTCGGCGCGCGCCTTCACCTCGCGGCGCTTGGCGTCGCGCACCAGCGTGATTCCGATCTCCACCAAATCGCGGATGATGCTGTCAACGTCGCGGCCGACGTAGCCGACTTCGGTGAACTTGGTCGCCTCGATCTTGATGAAGGGCGCGCCCGCAAGCTTCGCGAGCCGTCGTGAAATCTCGGTCTTGCCGACGCCTGTCGGCCCGATCATCAGGATGTTCTTCGGCAGCACTTCTTCGCGCAATTCGCCGGTCAATTGCTGCCGGCGCCAGCGATTGCGCAGGGCGATCGCGACCGCGCGTTTAGCATCGGCTTGGCCGACGATGTAGCGATCGAGTTCGGAGACGATTTCGCGCGGCGAAAAATTGGTCATCGGTTGTCTGTCTCCACCGCGTCTAATCCCTTAGCGCATTCCATTTTAAGAACACGGCAGGGCCGAGGCCGAAGCCTCGATCCCGATGTATATATGGTGCGGACGGCGGGACTTGAACCCGCACGACCTTTTGGGCCAACGGATTTTAAGTCCGTTGCGTCTACCGATTTCGCCACGTCCGCAACAAGGCTGCCGCGGGTGTGATAGCGGGTTGCAGATGGAGTGGCCAGCAGTAACATTTGCGGAGATTGAAAGTGGATCACCCCATTCCCCGCACCTGACAACCGTCCTCACATCGGCTAGAACGCCCTCGAACCTTTTCTCACCTCACAAACACAACACCAACGGAGACGCGTTATGGCGAAAGTTGCTTGGATTGGGCTTGGCGTAATGGGCTATCCGATGGCGGGTCATCTCGCCAAAAAGGGCGGCCATGATCTGACCGTTTACAATCGCAACGCGGCCAAGGCCGACGCCTGGGTGAAGGAATACGGTGGCGGGCGCACGGCGGCAACCCCGGCCGCTGCGGCCAAGGACGCCGATTTCGTGTTCTGCTGCGTTGGCAACGACAAGGATTTACGCGCGGTCACCATCGGCAAGGACGGCGCATTCTCCGGCATCAAGAAGGGCGCGATTTTCATCGACAACACGACGGCATCAGCCGACGTCGCACGCGAACTAGACGCGGCCGCGACGGCTGGCGGCTTCGGGTTCCTCGATGCGCCGGTGTCGGGTGGACAGGCCGGCGCCGTCAACGGCGTGCTGACCGTGATGGTCGGCGGCGACAAGGCCGTGTTCGAACGCGCCCAGCCGATCATCGCCAACTACGCCCGGATGACGACGCTGATCGGATCGGCCGGTGCCGGGCAGCTGACCAAGATGGTCAACCAGATCTGCATCGCAGGTTTGGTACAAGGCTTGTCCGAGGGTCTGCACTTTGCGCAGAAGGCCGGCCTCGATATTCCAGCCGTGATGGAGACGATCGCCAAGGGAGCTGCCGGTTCCTGGCAGATGGAAAATCGCTGGAAAACGATGGAAGCTGGCAAGTTCGACCACGGTTTCGCCGTCGACTGGATGCGCAAGGATCTGTCGATCTGCCTCGACGAGGCCCGTCGCAATGGCGCAAGTTTGCCGGTGGCAGCCCTCGTCGACCAGTTCTATTCGGAAGTGCAGAAGATGGGCGGCGCTCGCTGGGATACGTCGAGTTTGATCGCGCGCCTCAACAACGCCGGCAAGAAGTAAGGTAGCGATCCGCGGGAGTTACATCTCTCGCGGAATTCGACTTGGAAATCTCAACGAGATCAGCCGTGAACCAACTGCCGCCGCTTGATCAAACTCATCTGCCAGCTGCCATTCGCGCGCGCTTTATCGACGGCATCAATGGGCTCAAGCTGCACGTCCTTGAAGCTGGTTTCGAGACGCCAGGGCGGCCACTGATCCTGCTACTGCACGGTTTTCCGGAACTCGCTTACTCGTGGCGAAAGGTGATGGTGCCGCTGGCGGAAGCGGGCTTCCATGTGGTGGCACCCGATCAGCGCGGGTATGGGCGCACGCAAGGCTGGAGCGCGCAATTTGATCAGGATTTGCGGCCGTTCTCGATGTTGCAACTGGCGAGGGATGCGCTGGCACTCGTCTTTGCGTTAGGGCATCGCTCGGTGCCGGTAGTCGTCGGTCATGATTTCGGATCGCCGGTTGCCGCGTGGTGTGCGCTGACACGGCCGGATGTTTTTCGCTCGGTGGTGCTGATGAGCGCGCCGTTCGCCGGGCCGCCCGCATTGCCGTTTGGCGCGATGCGATCGAAACCCGTCTCGACCTCGGCAACCGAAGGTACGGCTGACGCGCTCGCGGCATTGCCGCGTCCGCGCAAGCACTATCATTGGTATTATTCGACGCCGGAAGCCAACCCCGACATGTGGCATTCCCCGCAGGGAATGCACGCGTTTCTGCGCGCGTACTTCCATCATAAGAGCGCGGACTGGTCCGGCAACAAACCGTACCGGCTGAAGGAATGGTCGGCCGATGAACTAGCCAAACTGCCGACCTACTACGTGATGGATCGCGCCAAGACGATGCCGGAAACGGTCGCGCCGTTCATGCCAACGCCCGAGGAAATCGCGGCGTGTCGCTGGCTGACGGAAGCGGAATTGGCCGTGTACGCAGCCGAATACGGCCGAACCGGTTTTCAGGGTGGATTGAACTGGTATCGCACCCGCTTCGAGCCGGCGCTGAATGCGGATTTGACGCTCTATGCCGGCCGCACCATCGACGTGCCTTCAATGTTCATCGCGGGCAAAAACGATTGGGGCGTGTACCAAGTACCGGGCGCCTACGAGCGCATGCAATCGGAAGTTTGCACGCGGATGACCGGGAGCCATTTGATCGATGGTGCCGGGCATTGGGTGATGCAGGAGCAGCCCGAACGCGTGTCCGGGCTGCTGGTGCCGTTCTGCTTGAAATCGATCGCGGCGTGAGCGCCCAATCTTATTTCTTTTTTCCGTCCGGTCCGAACGACTCTAGATAGGTAAACAGGTCGGCCGCGTCCTTCTCATCCTTGATGCCAGCGAACGCCATCTTGGTGCCCGGCATCGCAGCCTTCGGATCCTTGATGTAATTCAAGAAGGTGGCTTTATCCCAGGTGATGCCCGAACTCTTGTTGGCGTCCGAGTAGTTGAAGCCTTCGATCGAGCCGGACTTGCGCCCGATGATACCGTTCATTAACGGGCCAACGCCGTTCTTTGCGCTCTCGCCGATCTGGTGGCACGCGCGGCATTTCTTAAAGACGTCCTCGCCATTGGCCGCGTCCTGGGCGAATGCGCTGGTCGAGGTGAATATGCCGAATGCTGATGCTAGGATTACAAGGCGCATGCCGATACCTCCGGTGAAAAATCTCAGGGGCATGAATACGGCAGGGGAAATTTAGACGCAAGCCGATGGTTGCATTCGCCGGGCGTGACAAAGTGCCGGGCCGCACCAGCTTTACTTGGCCCACCGAAGCGCTAGTGGCTTCAACGGTTTCGCCAGCTCCAATAGGCCGGCCTTGGTTTGCGGGTGCAGTGCTTCGAGCGGATGACGAACGGCATCGGACTTGATGACGCCGCCGGCTGCAAAAACCGTTTTGCAGGCGCGCAGACCGCACTGGCGGTTCTCGTAATTGATCAGCGGCAACAGGCGTTCGTAGAGGCTCATCGCCTCGGCGCGACGGCCAGCTGTATGATGTGTCAGGATCGGCCTGATCAAATCCGAGATCATTGCGCTGGTCATGGTGCCGGTCGCGCCGGCGTCGAGATCGGCCATCAGCGTGATCCCTTCTTCGCCGTCGAACGGGCCCTCGATTGCGGCGCCGCCCGCCGCGATCAGTGCGCGCAGTTTCGCAGCCGTGCCCGGAACTTCGATTTTGAAATAGCGCACGAGCGGCACCTCCTTGGCCAGTCGCACCAGGAACGGCACCGAAAGGGCAACGCCACTTAACGGTGCGTCCTGAACCATCAGCGGCACTTGCGCGGCGTCGGCCACTTGCGCGAATTGGGCGATCATGCCGGCTTCGTCGGCCTTCAGCAGAGCGCCGTGATAAGGCGGCATCAGCATCAACATCTTTGCTCCAGCTTTTGCGGCACGGCTGCCACGCTCGGCGGCGATCCGCGAACTGAAGTGGCTGCACGTGACGATCACCGGCACGCGGCCGTTGACGTGGGTCATGCTCAAATCGAGCAGCGTGTCGCGCTCGGCGTCGGTGAGGAGAAACTGCTCGGAATAGTTGGCCAGGATGCAAATGCCATCGACGCCCTGATCGATCATGCAGTCGAGGACGCGGCGCATGCCTTCGAGATCAAGATCACCGTTGCCGTGGAACGGCACTGGAGCGATTGGGAAAATGCCGGTGTAAGGTGTCGTTTGTGCCATGGCGTTAACGGACCGATCGGTTGGGGATCGCGCTACTGTGCACGCAACGCCAGTGCCGTCAACGAGCGTGCGGTTTCCGGAAACGTTGCCGGTCGTTTCCGTTGTTCTGCCACAGTCGCGGTACAAGACCAGTGTCCGGGGTCGTGGGAGCGGCCAAAAATCCTCAAGTATGGACTGGCGTATGCTGCGTAAGGCAATGTTTTTTGGGATGATTGGCGCCGCGTCGGTTGCTTGCGCCGAACCGGCAGCGCTTAAAAATCAGGTCATCAAGGACCTGATCCCCGGTTCCGTCATCAATCTCGATACGCCGGTCGGCTCGCAACTTCCGGTGCGGTACGCCGACGATGGTCAAATGTCGGGCGAGGCCGGGGGGCTCGCATCGTATTTGGGAGCGGCGACCGATCGAGGAAAATGGTGGGTCGAGCGCGATCGGCTTTGCCACAAATGGCAAGTTTGGTTTGACGGCGAAGTGCAGTGTTTGCAGTTGCGTCAGCAGGGCAAGCGTATCTCGTGGGTCCGCGATGACGGCAAGACAGGAACCGCGACGATCACGATGCGGCCTGCCCCGACGATGGCTTCAATGTACACTCCCGCCGCTCCCCCCTATGCCATGGGTATGCAAGCGGCACAGCCGGAACCTTCCGAGCGTCCAGAGCCGCGGAAGACACTGCCAAGCGATGCCGCAATACAGGCCGCGCCGAAATCTGCGGCGGCGAGACCGCCTGCACCGAAGGCGGTTGCGAACAAGCCGGTAATCATCAGCCAATTGCCGCCGGAAAAACCGGTGTCTGCAACCCAATCACCGGAACTTGCGAACATAAAAGACAAGCTCGCGCCGGCTGGGCGGATAACGTCACCCCAGGCCAACGCCACGCCAAAGCCGAGTGTCGATCAATCCCGGTTAGCCCTCGCAACTCCAGCGCCCGTCGCGTCGAAACCACCCGCATTCAAGGTGGCGGGCGTGGAAGAAGACGACGTTTTGAATATCCGCAGCGGGCCATCGGCCGAGCACGATCCAATTGGCGCCATTCCAGCCTTTGGCCAAGGCGTGATAATGGTTGGGGCCTGTCAGGCGGACTGGTGTCCGATCGTCTATCGCGGCATCAGCGGTTGGGTGAACCGTGTCTTCTTGGCCGAAGACGGGCAGCAAATGCAAGGCTCTGCGTGGCTTGGCTCGAGTGGTAGCCGCGAGCGACGGTTGCCGAACTAGCCTGAACTACGCTCGCGAGACTTAGTCCCCTAACGATCAGACGTGCGGCTCAGTCGCCACTGTCCGGCAGATCAGATCGATCAACGCTCTCGTGTCACATGGCTTCGGCAGTGTTGCAACGGCGCCATGATCGGCGTTGGTTGGCAGTGCATGATAGCCCGTGACGATCGCATAAGGCACATTCTGTTCGACCAGCCTGTCGACGAGCCGGTCCGCGAACGTGTCGCCCAGGTTCAAATCAACGACGGCGAAGTCGACAGACTCGGTCAGCAAGCACGTCATGGCCTTCGCGACGGTGCCGAATGGCCCAAGGACGTGTGCCCCTTCCTCTTCAAGGAGAACCGCCAGATTGTCTGCAAACAACCAGGAATCTTCGGCGATCAGCACGCGCATTCCGAGCAAACGCCCGCGACCGTAGCGCGTGGTTAAATTGGCCATTAAAGTCTCCCCACCTAACTCACAGCCAAGCAAACCTCTGAACGATAGACTACATCGCAGTTTGAACAGTGTTGTCAAGCCAGAAGCGACCGGATTGCGGCAACGAGGAACTGCGGTGTGAACGGCTTGCCGACGAACGGCGCCGTGGCCAATAAACCGGTTCTTTGCCGGTCGGCATAGCCGGATATTACGAGGAACGGCTTGCGCCGTAGAGTGAGTGCCACAGCGACCGGTTCGGCGCTCACGCCGGCAAGGTTGGCGTCCAAAATCGCTGCATCGAACTCGACCTCATCGATCAACTTCAGAGCGCCGGCCATGGAGCCGATTTTTCCAGCAACTTCAAATTTCCCGTCGAGCAGAGCCCGTTCTATCGTTGCGGCGATCAGCCACTCGTCCTCCGCAATCAGTATGCGCATGGTGCGGTGTCCGGCTTCTGAGCTTGGCCGATTTCGATCGTGCGTTCGATCGGTGCGCTGAGTTCCCAAACGAGACCGCTTGGCGGGAATTTCAGCTGTACCGTTGCATCGAGTTCGTGGGTTGCCATCTCGACCATGACGTCGTGGCCAAATCCCCGGCGCGTCGGCTCGTTTACGGGAGGACCACCAGCCTCTGTCCAACTCATCTGGAAGCGATCGCCGATCCACCACTTGATATGAACCGTACCTTCGGCCTTGGAAAGCGCGCCATACTTGGCAGCGTTGGTGGACAGTTCGTGCAACGCCATGCCGATCGCCTGGGCGGCGGCGGGCTTCAACCCCAAACTTGGCCCCTCGATGATGATGCGGTTTCCGAACAAATCCCGGAAATGGGCGAGCTGCCTGTGCGCAAGATCGCTTGCGTTCACGCCCTCCCAAGCGCTCAGCGAAAGCAGATCGTGGCTCGTCGCCAAACTTGCCAAGCGCTTGTTGAAGGTTTCGACGAAGTCACCCGGAACCTCCTCTCGTGCGGTGTGGAATGCGACCGCTTGGGCCACGCTCAGCAAGTTTTTCGCCCGGTGGTTGACCTCGCCAATCAACAATTCGACCCGCTCTTCGCTGCGCTTGCGCTCGGTCACATCGGTTATCGTTCCAACATAGCCGCGCGGTGCACCGCTGTCGTCATGCTCGGCGATGGCTTGGTCGAAAACCCAAACAACGTGGCCGTCAGGTGTTCGAAAGCGATACTCTGCGGCGATCGGTTGCCGATTTTCGACGGCGTATCGCCACCGGCTCAAGATCAGTTGAACGTCATCGGGATGCATCGCGGCGGACCAGCTCGGACCGAGTGCCTGGCCTTCGGTCATGCCGGTGATTTGCAGACACCGGGCGTTGACATAAATGCATTTGCCGTCGACCCCGGTGCGATAAATTCCGACCGGCGATATCGCCGCCAGATTGCGAAATTGCCGCTCGCTGGCCCGCAGTTTGTTTTCCACGGCTTGGCGTTCATTGAACACGGCGATCAGTACGAAAGCGCACGAGGCTATCGATAGCAGTGTGACGCGGGCCGCCAAGATGCGGTCGGGCAGGGGAACACCTGGATTGCCAAAGTGGCCCAGGCTGTTGGTGATCGCCCACACGATCATCAGCGTCACGATAACGAGCCCAACCGTTAGAAATTCAGGGGCCGTGCGTGCCGCCATCCACAACATGACTGGAAAAATAACGGCAACGGGGATCGGAACTTGCCATGCCGCCTGGTCGGGTTGGGCAAAATAGGTAAACCCGGTGATCGCCACGAGCATCACCAGTGCAACGGCCCCCTCCCGCCATGCGCGAGGCTTATTGTCGAATTGGCCGACCGCGACAATGAAGGGTGCAAGTGTCAGGATGCCGATGGCGTCGGACTGCCACCATGCCTCCCAAATGTTTAAGAGGGGTGTCGACGATTGCCCAATGAGCGCGATCGTCAGGGATGCGGCTGCGGCAGAAATGGCAGTCGATGAGGCGGCGGCCACGACGAACCAGAGCCCTTCGGTTAGGTTCGTGAAGCCGAACGTTGGCCCTGAAAACCGCCAGATACACCAAGCGAACAACAACACTTCGCCAGCGTTACAAAGACCAAATGCAACGGCCATCGCCGCATTGCGGTCGCCGAGGAGATTGGCGGTAATGGTCGCGATGAACACACCGGTTGCGACCGCAGCGCAGCGATCCCGGCCGAGAACGAGTAGGGTTCCAGCGGCCACACCGGATGCCGGCCAGAAAACCGCAACACCTTCAGGTTGCGCCAGTAGTGCGAGACCTAGGCGTGCACCCGCGAAGTAGGCAATGCCAACCGCAACCGCCCAAATGAACTTAGAAAACAACATGAAGCCTTTTCCCAGGAGCGCTGGCAAAATTAGATAAACCCGCCAGCGCAGTATACGCGATTAAGGCTTCTCACGACTGATACGGATGATTTGATGCCAAATCATAGGCCGGCGGCAAGCTCGATTTCGGTACGTTTCTGGAAAAATGACTGTCGGGAAGGTATAAACTCGAACGTCCTTGATACTGCAACGAGCCGGAGGACCCCCATGCAATACGCGATACTTTGCTATCACGACGAAAAAGTAACGTGCGCCTGGTCGAAGGAACACGACGACGCGGTTATGAGCAAACTCGGGCTGGTGCACGAGAAACTAGCCAAGCAAGGCAAGCTCGGCCCGGTGGCCCGGTTGTTGCCGACGACCGCCGCGACCACGCTCCGCAAGGACCGCGAACCGCCATTGGTTATTGACGGTCCCTTTGCCGAAACCAAGGAGCAGCTGTTGGGTTTCTATGTGGTCGATGCCGCTTCGCTAGACGAGGTGCTCGACATCGCTCGCGAGCTCGGTCGCGCCAATCCGGGTGGGGCCTACGAGATCCGGCCCATTGGAATATTTCATCCGGGGCAGATTGTGTCGTGACTGACGCCGCCTGGATCGCATCGGTTTTAAGTGCCGCTCGCCCGCAAGCGGTGGCAGCGCTGCTGCGTTATTTTCGTGACCTCGACACGGCGGAGGAAGCGTTCCAGGAGGCGTGCCTGCGGGCGTTGAAAACCTGGCCAAAGAATGGACCGCCGCGTGATGCGGCGGCCTGGCTGATCTTGGTGGCGAAGAACGCCGCGATCGACAACAAGCGACGTCATGCGCGTGAGCAACCGCTACCGCCTGAGGAATTGATCTCGGATCTATCGGACGCCGAAGCGGTGATCGTCGATCGCATCGATGCCAATGACTATCGCGACGACATCCTGCGGCTATTGTTTGTGTGTTGCCATCCGGACTTGCCGGCAACGCAACAGATCGCATTGGCACTTCGGATCGTATCGGGCCTCACGGTCAAGCAGATTGCCCGCGCATTCCTGGTGTCGGACGTGGCGATGGAACAGCGGATCACGCGAGCGAAGGCTCGTGTTGCTCAAGCGAACGTGTCGTTCGATGCACCCGGTGCCAGCGAGCGTGCCGAGCGGCAAGCGTCCATTATCCCGATGATCTATCTGATCTTCAACGAAGGCTACACGACCAATATCGCGGAGCAGGGTGCTCGCGTGCCGTTATGCGAAGAGGCGATCCGCCTGGCACGATTGCTATTGCGGTTGTTCCCGACGGAACCGGAAATCATGGGGTTGGCGTCCTTGCTGCTGCTCCAGCATGCGCGAGCGCCGGCTCGGTTCGATGCTGACGGCGCGGTGGTGCTGCTCGAAGATCAAGATCGAACATTGTGGGACCGCCGCCAGAAAACGGAGGGGCTGGCATTGATCGATAAAGCGGTCCGTCACGGCCGGCCCGGGCCATATCAAATCCAGGCCGCGATTGCCGCAATTCATGCACAAGCGGTGCGCGCGCAGGATACCGACTGGGCACAGATCGACCTGCTTTATGGCACGCTTGAGCGGATGCAGCCCTCGCCGATCGTGACGCTCAATCGAGCCGTGGCAGTCGGTAAGACGCGAGGACCGGCGGACGCACTCGCAATGATCGAGCCGTTGGCTGAAAAGCTCAATTCGTATTTTTACTTTCACGGCGCACGTGGAGCATTTCTGCTGCAGTTAGCGCGAACCGAAGAAGCGCAGATTGCGTTCGACCGCGCTATCGCACTCGCCAATACGCCGGCTGAAGCTGCCCATATTCGCACGCAACTCGACCACATGGCCGCGGTCGAAAAATCGTCATGACGGCATGTCGGAATGGCACGGCACGATACGTCCTAGGAACCCATGCGCCAGCCGGCGGATTATCTCACCATGGCGTGATGCCAAAATTTGACGCCATTTTCGGAGGATCAGCGATGACGATGACCCAGAAGATTACTCCATGTCTTTGGTTCGCGAGCCAAGCGTTGGATGCAGCGCAATTCTACACGTCGATTTTTCCGGATTCGAGAATACGCGACGTCCACCACGCCAAGGCTGACACGCCCGGCGGCAAGCAAGGTTCCGTGTTGATGGTCACGTTCACCATTGCCGGGCAAAACTACCAGGCGCTCAATGGGGGCGCGCACGTCCAGTTCAATGACGCCATTTCAATGTCCGTGAGTTGCGAAGATCAGGCGGAGGTCGATCGTTACTGGTCAGCTCTGACGGCAGATGGGGGCAAGCCGGTCCAGTGCGGCTGGCTCAAGGATAAATTCGGCCTGTCATGGCAGATTGTGCCGAAGGTTCTGCCTGAATTGCTCTCCGATCCGGCGAAAGGGAAATCCGTCATGCAAGCCATGATGAAGATGGTCAAGCTCGATATTGCCGGACTGCGGCGCGCTGCCGACGGTAAGGCGGAATGACCCGGTGGCAACCCAGCATCGTCACAATCGCGGTTAAGGATCGCGGCTGGTGCTCGCCAAAACCAAAGTTGAAAAAAGCAAAGGAGATTGGCCATGGCCGATGAACTCGTTCTGTACACCCATCCGATGTCGCGCGGCCGCATCGGCCGCTGGATGCTGGAGGAGATTGGCCAGCCCTATCGTGCCGAGATCCTCGACTATGCAACCACGATGAAGTCGCCGGCCTACTTGGCGATCAATCCGATGGGAAAGGTGCCGGCACTGCGTCACGGAGACACGGTTGTTATCGAATGCGCCGCCATCTGCGCCTACTTGGCCGATGCGTTTCCAAAAGCCGGACTGGCGCCAGCGGTAAGTGATCGTCTGCGCGGCCCGTACTATCGCTGGCTATTCTTTGGTGCGGGGCCGCTTGAGGCAGCGGCAACGAACAAGGGGCTTGGCTTCGAGGTGCCGCCGGAAAAAAAGCCGATGGCCGGCTACGGCTCGCTTGCCGACGTCACGTCGGCGCTCGATGGCTTGTTATCTGCGAACGACTATGTGACTGGCAATCAGTTTACCGCTGCCGACGTTTATCTCGGCTCGCACATTGGCTGGGGCATGCAGTTCGGCACCATTGAGAAGCGTCCATCGTTCGAGCGATATTGGCAGCGCGTCTCGGCCCGGCCAGCCGCCATTCGCGCCAATAAGATTGACGATGCTTTGATGCCGGGTCAGGCTCATCCGAAGGCATAAGGCTTGATCCGCGCGAGGTGGATTTGATGGCCACAGGTGATGATCTGCGCCAGAAGGCGCTATTGCTCGAGGGTACCACCGAGGCGCCGCACTTCGATCGTGCGGCCTTCAAGGTCGCGCGAACGTATGTCACGCTCGCGGCCGACGGCCTTACCGCCAACTTCAAGTTCACGATCGACGAGCAAGAGCTGAAGTGCCTGACGGCACCGAACGCCTTCACTCCGGTGCCGAACGCCTGGGGCAAACAGGGTTGGACCACGGCGACGCTGGCAGCACTAAGTGCCGTTGAATTGACACGTGCTTTGGAGACGGCGTGGCGTCATGCGCTGCCGGCTCCCAAGAAGAAGGTACGGGCTCGGTGACGCACGGGCTCGTGGATCTGATCGGATAGCGCCTCACGCGCCGGGCGATCGCCGAAAACTGCGGACACAATTCCAGTGCAAAGATTTCGATGCGCGGCTTGGATTTGCGGATATTGTAGCCTCGGCGGCGACCCAAAACTGGGCGCCGCTGTAGCGACGAGCGAGGCTGGCACCAATGTCCGATGCATTGAATACACTGGAACGAATCCGCACCTTCCATCCCGAGCTTACGGCCGTGCGCCGCGACCTGCACGCCAATCCCGAACTTGGGCTGGAGGTTCCGCGCACCGCCGAAGTTGTGGCCAATTTGCTCGCATCCTGGGGCATCGAAGTGCATCGCGGCGTTGGCGGTCACGGCGTCGTCGGCGTCTTGCGGTCAGGCAACGGCAGCCGCTCGATCGGTCTTCGTGCCGACATGGATGCCTTGCCGATCCACGAGGCAACCGGGCTGGACTATAGCAGCCGGACGGCTGGAAAAATGCACGCCTGCGGGCACGACGGCCACACGGTCATGTTGCTTGGCGCGGCGCGGCATTTGGCCGAAACGCGCGATTTCAACGGCACGGTCAACTTTGTATTCCAACCGGGCGAAGAGGGTGCGGGTGGTGCATTGGCCATGCTCAACGATGACTTGTTCCAGCGCTTTCCATGTGACGAGATTTTTGGATTACACAATCGACCGGGTGCGCCGGTCGGCCAATTTTCGATTACGTCGGGCGCCGCAATGGCCGGCGGTGCCTTCTTCGACATAACCATTACGGGCAAGGGCTCACACGGCGCGCGCCCAGAGGAATCCGTTGATCCGGTGATGACCGCATGTCACATCGGCACCGCCTTGCAAACGATTGTCGCGCGCAACTTGCCACCACGCGAAATGGCCGTCCTGAGCATCACGCAAATTCACTCAGGTGACGCCTACAATGTGATCCCGCAGAGCGCGAAGATGTCGGGCACCGTGCGCACCATGAAGCGCGAATTGATGACCACGATCGAAGCCGCACTCCGGCGCGTGGTCACCGGCATCGCCGCGAGCTTCGGGGCAACCGCCGAGGTCGATTTCCGTCTGATCTTCGCGCCGCTCGTCAATCATGCGGACGCCACGGTCGACTATGCCGACACGGCTGCGGAGTTGGTCGGAGAAGATCGCGTCGATCGGCACAAGCCGCCGGTGTCGGGCTCGGAGGACTTCAGCTTCATGCTGGAGAAAGTTCCCGGCGCCTACATCAACCTGGGCAATGGCGAAGCGAGCGCGCCGTTGCACAATCACCTCTACAACTTCAACGATGAGGCGACGCCATTCGGTGCCGCAGTCTATGCTCGCCTCGTCGAACGCAAGCTGGTTCGCGATCCTGGCGCCACTTGACGTTCGAAAATTTGCCGCCGGCCAACGGCGTAATCAAGCCGCGATCAGCGCGAGATACGGCTGATCTTGGTGCCTTCCAGGGTCAAATTGTACATTAGGCCCTTGCCATCGAAGATGAAGCCGACGACCGGATTGACGATCCGGTCGCTATCGACCGAGCCGCCGGCCCCTATCGTGATCAGCGCCACCGAACCGTCGACCCCGACCTTCCAGCCGTTCGAACGATCAAAACTTGCAAGGGCCTCTTCGGTCATGAATGCAATGACCACGGAGCGTGCTTGCGCGCCGAGCTGAAAGCCGATCGAGCCTGATACGCAATTGTAGTAACCGGCTGGCTGGCCGCGCACGAGTAGCGTGCCTTCGCCGTACTCGGCGCCAATGCCGAAACCGGCCTTGATGATCGTCGGGAATACGAGAACGCCAGCCGCACGCTCGATCAGCCGGCGCGATCCGCGCACGCGCCAGAACAGCTTGTCGAGCGTGTAATGGACTTTGTCCATGCTAGGCACGGCGCTCGCCGCGCGCGGAATAGCGCTGGTCGCAACTGCCGTCATGGCAAGTGTCAGGGCCGTTCGCCGGTCGATATTGCGCATGGTCTTCCCCCAAGAGAATTATTCGTCAATTGCAATTTGACTGCGCGAATCACCCGCCCCTCGCGACAATTGATGTTCCGTAGAGCCGTGATATGGCGCAAATCGGGCAAGATCGCTTAGGTGCCGCGCGGTTTTGCTCTGGCCGTGGGCTGTGCCGAGGCCGGATCATCGGGCCAAGGGTGCCGCGGATAACGGCCACGCATGTCGGCTTTGACTGACGCCCAACTGCCGGTCCAGAAGCCCGGCAGATCGCGGGTAATTTGGATCGGCCGGTGCGCTGGCGACAACAAGTTGAGCGTCAACGGCAGTCGACCCTGCGCAATCGCCGGGTGCGTTTTCAACCCGAACAGTTCCTGCACGCGAATGTGGAGAGCGGGCTTGCCGGGCCCCTCATAGTCGATCGAGTGGCTATTGCCCGTTGGCGCCGTGAAGTGGGTCGGCGCATCACGATCGAGGCGCTGGCGCAGATCCCATGGCAGGAGTGCATCTAGCGCATTGCCCAGATCATCGGCGCCGACTTCGGACAGTTTCGTCTTGGTCGACAGGTAGGGCCCGAGCCAAGCGCGAACGGTGGCGGCCAATGCGGCATCGGACAGATCGGGCCAGTCCTTCGGCGCGGTGGGTGAGACGAACCCGACCCGGTCGCGCATCTGCATCTGCGATTTCGACCAAGGGAGGCAATCGATGCCAAGCGCTGCAATGCCATCGGCAAGGAGTAGCGCCGTCTCGCTCGTTGGGCTGACCGCTTGCGGAACCGAGGCCAACGTGATCGCGCCGAGGCGGCTGATGCGGCGGCCCCGCAATGCGCCAGCCGCCTTGTCGAAGGCAACGTCATCCTGGTGCGTGATGCGATCGCCGGCGATCTCGAATACTTCCGCCTCGTCGATCGGCGCGGCCAATAAAATGCGGGTTGCGGCCGCGGCGCCAGCCATCTCAGCGACGACAAGATAAGATGATCGCGCGAGCGGGTCTGTTGCATCGAGATTGGCGCCACGACCGTTGGCGAGCAGGAATTGTCCATCACGCCCACGCGCTTTCGCGATCCGATCCGGGAAGGCCAGCGCAAGCAGGCTCGCGGGTGAAAGTGGCTCAGTTCGCCGTTTCGCCGATGCTCCCGCATCCGCCAGTTTGCCCCAGGTTTGCACCAAGCCGCGCATCGATTGAGCGCGCTCGCCCCGATCACGCCGGAAGTTCGATAGCCGGCCGCCAAGATCAACGTCATTGCCGCCAAGTCCGCGCTCGACGATCAACGCTGCGATCTCGGCGGCGTCCCGTGCCGCACCAAGGTCTGCCGCCGCTGTCACCATCGCGGCCAGGCGAGGCGGCAACGGCAGAGCGCGCAATCGATGACCATGTGCGGTGATGCGACCCTCCAAATCGAGGCTGCCCAGTGTTTGCAACTCGGTCTTTGCCGACAGCAGTGCGGCGCGCGGCGGCGGATCGAGCCACGACAGGCGCAAAGGATCAGCCTCGCCCCACGCTGCGCAATCGAGCGTCAGGCTTGCAAGGTCAGCGTTGAGTATTTCCGGTGCAGCAAACTGCAACAGCGCCTGCGTTTGCGGCTCGTCCCACAGGCGATAGCACACGCCCGCCTCGGTTCTGCCGGCGCGTCCCCGTCGCTGATCGGCACTCGCCCGGCTGATGCGCACGGTTTCCAGTCTAGTTACGCCGGCGTCGGGCTCGAAGCGCGGCACCCGAGCCAGCCCGCAATCGATGACGACGCGGACGCCCTCTATGGTGATCGAGCTTTCGGCAATCGAAGTCGCGAGCACGATCTTGCGATGGCCCACGCGCGCAGGCTTGACGGCGAGATCCTGCGCCCGCCGGTCCATCGCGCCGTACAAAGGTGCGATCTCAATTGCGGGGTCAACGAGGCGCTCGGCCAAGCGTTCCGCGACGCGACGAATTTCGCCCTGGCCGGGCAGGAACGCGAGAACCGATCCCGGCTCGGCACGAATGGCTTTCAGAACCGCGTCCACAACCTGATCGTCGATGCGCCCGCGCGGGTCGCGTCCCAGGTAACGAGTTTCGACAGGGTAACTGCGGCCGTGACTTTCGATCACGCGGGCGCCGCCCAATAGCCCTGCGACCCGCGCGCCATCGAGCGTCGCCGACATCACGAGGATGCGCAAATTTTCGCGCAAAGCCCGTTGTGCATCGAGGGCGAGTGCGAGCCCCAAATCGGCATCGAGCGAGCGTTCGTGATACTCGTCGAACAGCACCGCGCCGATGCCGTCGAGCGACGGGTCGTCGACGATCATGCGAGCGAACACGCCCTCGGTGATCACTTCGATGCGCGTCTTGGGGCCAACCCGGCTGTCGAGGCGGGCCCTGATGCCAACAGTATCGCCGACCTTTTTGCCGAGCGTCGATGCCATGCGTTCAGCGGCACCCCGCGCGGCAAGACGGCGCGGTTCGAGGATGATGATTTTCTGGTTCGCGAGCCACGGCTCGGCGAGCAATGCCAGCGGCACTCGCGTCGTCTTGCCGGCACCGGGCGGCGCGACCAGCACGGCGTTGGACGAGGCGGCAAGCACGGCACGGATCTCGTCCAGCACGTCGTCAATAGGCAGAGGCATATGGCCGTTCATCGCCGCCACCCCCACCGCTAGCCCTTCATATTCGTCTTGATATCAGTAAACCTGATCTCGGGTGAACGCTCCTGGGTCCAGTTGAGCATGAAGCTCGAAGGCGCGAAGAACACCAGATCACCGTCGAGATCGAGGGCCATCTGATTGCGGTTCTTGGCGGCGAACGCGTCTAGTTGCTTCTCGTCGTCGGCTGCCACCCATCGCACGGTTTCAAACGAGATCGTCTCGAACCCGATCGGCAGTCCGTATTCGTTGGCGAGGCGGTCGGCCAGAACGTCCAACTGCAAGGCGCCGATGACGCCGATGATCGGCTGGCTGCCATCGACCGGCGAGAACAACTGCACGACGCCTTCTTCCGCCATTTCCTGCAATGCGGTGCGCAGCTTCTTCGCCTTGATGGCGTCGTCGAGGCGGACGCGACGCAGAATTTCTGGCGCAAAGCTCGGGATGCCGAGGAACGATAAATCCTCGCCTTCGGTCAACGTATCGCCGATGCGCAATGTGCCGTGATTGGGTAAGCCGACAACGTCGCCAGCGTAGGCTTCATCGGCAATCGAGCGATCCTGTGCGAAGAAAAATTGCGGCGATTGCAACGCCATGATCTTGCCGGTGCGCATCAACTTGGCCTTCATGCCACGCGTCAGCTTGCCCGAGCACACGCGCATGAAGGCGATCCGATCGCGGTGGTTCGGGTCCATGTTCGCTTGAATTTTGAACACCACGCCGGTCATCTTCGGTTCGATGGCCTCCACCATGCGGGTCGAGGCTTGATGCGACAACGGCGGTGGCGCATGGGCGACCAACGCGTCGAGCAAATCGCGGACGCCGAAGTTGCGCAACGCGCTGCCGAAAAATACCGGCGTTAGTGTTCCCTCGCGGAAGGCTTTGAGATCGAACTTGCCGCACGCGTCCTGCACGAGGGTGACTTCCTCGCGCCAGCGTTCGGCAACGTCATCCTCCATCAGCGCCGCGATCGCTGGATCATCAGGACCCGACACGGGCGTGCCGTCGGCATCCTTGTCGATCTGGCGGATGCGCGGCGTGGTGAGATCGTACGTACCGCGAAAATCGCGACCGCGACCGATTGGCCAGAACATCGGCGCGGTGTCGAGCGCCAGCACCTTCTCGATCTCGTCGAGGAGATCGAGGGGCTCGCGGATCTCGCGGTCCATCTTGTTGATGAAGGTCAGGATCGGGATGTCGCGCAGGCGGCAAATCTCGAACAGCTTGCGGGTGCGCGCTTCGATGCCCTTGGCGGCGTCGATCACCATCACGGCGGCATCGACCGCGGTCAGCGTGCGGTAGGTGTGGTCGGAGAAGTCTTCGTGGCCGGGCGTGTCGAGCAGATTAAAAACCGTGTCGCGATATTCGAACGTCATTACCGAGGTTACGACCGAAATGCCGCGCGCGCGTTCGATCGCCATCCAGTCGGAGCGCGTGTTGCGATCGGCGCGTTTTGCTTTCACCTGACCGGCAAGCTGGATCGCGCCGCCGAACAGCAACAGCTTTTCGGTCAGCGTGGTTTTACCAGCGTCGGGATGGGAGATGATCGCGAACGTGCGACGGCGACCGATCTCGCGGGCGAGCGGTGTCAGGGGGGGGGGGGGGCGATGGTGGCTGTGTCGGTCATGGTTCCACGGTCTACAGGGTGTACGCCAGCGTGCCTATCCGATTTTCTGTTCTGGGGACAGTCACCGGCTTTCGCTCATCCGAAATCGGTGACCAGGCCATGCAAAGTTATCCACGGTGCGCTCCTTTCGGCTTATAGTGTAGCCTCGACGCGAAACGCATGGAGCGACGCCAAACATGCCCAATCCTGTGTTAATCGAGTTGACCCGTGGCCCGCTGGTCGAGAGCGTGCATACCGGCGTTTTGGCCATTGCGCGCTCGAACGGCGAACTGGTGGTGAGCCTCGGCGATGTCAAACGACCGGTGTTCCCGCGCTCGGCGGTGAAGGCGTTCCAGTGCCTCCCCGTCATCGAAAGCGGGGCTGCCGACCGGTTCGAATTCGGTGATCGCGAGATCGCGCTGTGCTGCGCCTCGCACAGTGGCACCGAGGCGCATGCAACTTTGGCGGCGTCAATGTTAACGCGAGCAAACCTCGACGTGAGTGCGCTGGGTTGTGGGGCGCATGAGCCGATGCTCGAATCATCGGCGCGGGCGCTTGCCGCGAGCGGGGCGAAGCCGACGGCGCTGCATAACAATTGCTCGGGCAAGCATTCCGGTATGTGCGCGTGTGCGGTTCACAACAAGGAGGATCCGGCCGGCTACTGGTTGCCCGAACATCCGGTACAGCAGCGTATCGTGAAAGTGCTCCGTGCGTACACGGGCGAAGAGCTTGGCGCGCATGTTCGTGGCATCGATGGTTGTTCGGCACCGAACTGGGCGATCCCGACGGTAAGTTTGGCGCGGGCGTTTGCACGTTTCATCACCGCTGAAGGTCCGGGCAAGGCGCACAAGGCGGCGTCGGAACGCATCACGAAAGCGGCGTGGGCAGCCCCCGAGATGGTCGCGGGGCCGGGTCGTCTCGACACCGTCGTGATGGGGAAAGTACCGGGCCGCGTATTTATGAAGACGGGTGCGGAAGGCGTCTACTGCGGCGCGATCCCGCATCTTGGTTTGGGCTTCTCCGTCAAGATTGACGATGGCGCGAAGCGGGCATCGGAGGCGGTGATCATGGCGCTGCTCAATCGCGTCATCCCCGAGACGATCGGACTGGGCGAGCCGGCGCGCTTCAAGAATTTCAGTGGCATCGAAGTCGGCGAAACGCGGATCGGCGGTGACCTCGCGCGGGCGTTGGATCAAGTGGCGGCTTAAATCGCCATGTTGCGTTCGATGAGGACGCGGGCGCTTTCTGTTCGCGAGAGTGCGAGGTCCGGGCCGTAGGGGACGCCCAATTTCAACGCGCGGATGGCGCCGTCCTTCGAGCCAGAGATCATGTTGGCTTGGATCATCACTGCACCGGCGTTGACGTCGCCAGTGACGCCGATACCGACGCGAGCACTGCGGACCAGGTTCGACGAAACTGAGACGTCGCGCATGTATTTTCCCCAACCGATCATGATGCCGCAGCCCGGCGCATTCTCGATCGTGTTGCCGGTGACGACGGCGTCAGCTTCGACAGCAATGCCGTCGCCGCGTTTGTCCTCGGGCTCGTGATCGCGACGGAACAGATTGCGGATCAAATTGCCTTGCACAACCGCCAAACGCCCGCCGTCGTTGAAGTTTGTCACCGAGATGCCGGTCGCGGCGGTATCGACGATGTTGTTGGCGATCAGCGCGCCTTGGAATCCGAATTCGGCGTAGAGGGCAACTTCGCCGAGCCGCTGGCAGTTGTTGGCGACCATTTGGATGTTGGAGGCGGCGTTGCCGCGGATCGCGGTGTAGGCGCAGTCGGCGATGCGGTTGCCGCTGACAAGCACGTTGCCGGCGCGATAGACGTTGATGGCGTTGCCGTTCTGGCCGGTGCCGCCGGCTGTCGCGCCGATCTTCTCGATGCGGTTGCCGGATACGATGGTGCCGTCTTCTCCCACCGTCGAACGCCACACGAGGATGCCGTTGTTGGCGGCGTTGGTCACGACGTTCTGGCTGATGTCCAAGCCGATCGCATCGGTGCTGAAGATGCCGGCTTGGCCGATGCTCGAAATTGTGCAGCCGGTCAATTGGCCGCCGCTTTGCTCGAGGACGATACCGTTGAGCAGGCTGTCGCGAACAATTAAATCGCGGATCGTAATTGCGGCCGAGCGGCGGATTGTCAGAAGGCCTTGCGTGCGGTTGACATCGAGCGGTGACAACGCGCCGTCGATCGTCAGGCCTTCGAGGCGCAGATTGTCGGCAAGGTCTGCGACCAGCATCGCGCCTCGGCCAGCGTGCGCGAGGATCGTTGCCCCGCTCGCGCCAATGATTCGAGAACCAGGGCGCAAGTTGAGGCTGTCGACGAGAAAACGGCCGGCCGGTAAATGTAGCGGCAGCTTGCGATTGGCGGCTTCATCGACGAGGCGTTGTAGGGCGCCGGTCTGATCGAGTTCACCGTCGGGAATGAGATCGGTGGTGTTCGATGCCGGTCGCTCTGCGGTTTTTGGCTTGGCGCCCGCTGCAACCGGCATCAATCCGAGCCCAAGACCAATGGCGACAAGATGGCGGCGGTGAAACAACATGACCAATCTCCGGAGGTGAACCACCTGCCACCGAAGCAGGTTTCGTGCCATTCGGGGATTGTCCCGAACTGTGCCGAATCAAGGCTTGGCTGTCTGCTGGAAACGCTTGATGCTGAGACCGTCGATCGGGATATTCGATGCGCCGGTCGTGATCAGTTCGGCCAATACCCGGCCGACGGCTGGGCCAAGCTGGAACCCGTGTGCGGAAAATCCGAATGCATGGAATAAACCTTCACTGGTCGAGCTGGGGCCGATCACTGGAATGTCGTCTGGCATGCGGGCTTCGATGCCGGCCCAGGCGCGGACGATTTCGGCAGTGCCCATGATCGGGAACAAGCTCGATGCGGTACGACAGCTCTCGGCGAATTGGCCAAAATCGAGGTCGGTCCAATTGGTGTCGCGATTGGGCCGGCCCCGGTAGCCGCCACCGATCAACACGGTGCCGTTTTCGTACTGCTTGAAAGACAGTTTGCGGCCTTGCGCGCCGATCACCGGTTTGACGAACGCCGGCATGCGGGCGGTGATCATCAACATCGGTGCGATGACTTCGAGCGGTACCGGCTCGCCGAGCGAGGCCGCGATCCGGTCAGCCCAGGCACCGGCGCAGTTGACGACAACGGGGGCTTCGTGTGTGCCACTTTCGGTTTCGACGCGCCAGATCTGGCCAACGCGCTTGAGACCGGAGACGCGAACGCCTTCGAGAAATCTCGCGCCGATACTTTCCGCTTTGCGCTTGAAGGCCAGCACGGTTCGATAGGGTATAGCTGCCCCGTCGGTTCGGCAGATGATGGCGCCAATGCAGTGCGGGGCAATCGCTGGCACAAGGTCGCGCAGCTCGGCCTGGCCGATCAGCTCTTCGTGGCCGAAGCCGAGTAATTGCATCTGCTCGACGCGTGCGCGCTGAATGGCAAATTCAGATTCAGTCTCGGCAATCTTAATCTGGCCGTGGGATTCAAATCCGCAGTCGGAGTCGACAAGGTCGCGGATCGAATGCCAGATTTCCATCGCAGCGACGGAGAGGGGGACTTCTGCGATGTGCCGGCCGAGCCGCCGCACGCCGCCAGCGTTTACGCCTGATGCGTGGCGGCCGGCGTGATCCTTTTCGATCAGCAGGACTTTGACGCCACGCATCGCCAGATGCAGTGCCGTCGAGCAGCCCTGAATGCCGCCGCCGATGACGATGACATCGGACATCTGCGATCGGGCGGCGTCGCTCAAATGCGCACCACGGCTTTTGTCGCGTCGTCGGTTTGCGGCAGGCCAGCAAGCTCGGCGAGCGTGATTGGTTTCACCGGCGGACGCAGCCGATAGTATCCGGTCTGGGCCGGGGAAACGCCGCGTGCATCGGCGATCATTTCGGTGACGGTGGTGCCACACAACCGGCCTTGGCACGGTCCCATGCCGCAACGTAGGAATGATTTCATTTGGTTCGGACCATCGACGCCGAGTGCCACCGTCGCCTTGATCTGATCGGCGGTAATCTCCTCGCAGCGGCAAACGATCGTGTCGCCGGTTGGGATCCGGAAAGCGCGGGCCGGGCGATAGAGATGATCGAGGAAGGTGCGGCCCCGCATGGCGTGGGCAAGGTCGCGGCGCACGGTCAGTTCGTCAGGCAGGCCAACAGCATTTGGATCGAGCGCACGGACCGCCGCGATGCCAGCGAGTCGCCCGCGATATTGCGCGGCCAATGCACCAGCGATGCCGGCACCGTCGCCGGCAATCGCGATGCCGGGTATCGAGGTGGTGCCGAAGCTGTCGACTTGCGGTGTCCAGCATAACTGCACGTCGTCCCAGGTGTGCGATATGCCGGCGCTCATCGCCAGGTTGACGTTCGGGATTACGCCGTGATGCAGCAACAAATGATCGGCCGTCATGCGATCGACGGTGCCGAGTTTGGCGGTGTAAGTCACGGTCTCCAGCTGGCCATTGCCATGCGCTGCGAGCGCAGTGACGCCGGTGATGACACGCGTTTTGCGACGAACCGCCGCCATCAGCTTCACACCCTTGGCGACATAGGGCGAGGTGGCAAAGTTCGCGGCAAACCGGAGACTGGCGCGCTGAGCGGCCGGGTCCGTCGTATCGAGGATCGCTTGGACATTGCAGCCGGCAGCCAACAGTTGATAGGCGCACAACCAAAGCAGCGGGCCGCAGCCGGCCATCACGATGCGACCCTCAGGGACAACACCGGATGTTTTGAGCAACGTCTGCGCACCACCGGCCGTCATCACACCGGGCAGTGTCCAGCCGCGAACTGGGAATGGCCGTTCCATGGCGCCGGTCGCGATGATCGTGCGCCTGGCCCGCAGCATGCGTGACTGGCCGTTGACCGACACGCCAATCTCACCATCGCGCGCCAGGCTCCAGACCACGGCACCACGGATGTGGTGGGCCTGGGTGTCCTTCAGGTCGAGGACGAGATCGTGGCCGTCGGTGTAATCGCGATCGAGGATTTTCGCGTCGCGGACAGGTGTCGTCTCGATGGCGCGGTAGACTTGGCCGCCAGCGCTTTGGTTCTCGTCGAGGAGGATTGTGGATAGGCCGCATCCGGCGGTGACGGCAGCGGCGGCAAGGCCTGCGGGACCGGCGCCGATAATGGCGATATCGTAGTTGGATTTGAACTCGGGCTCAGTGCTCACGCTCCGGCCTCCCGGCGTGCTTTCTGAGTGTCGATCCGCATGCCGTTGGCAACCTCGATCAGACAGCCTTGCCGATTGCCAACACCGTCGACGGTGACCAGGCATTCAAAGCAAACACCCATCATGCAATAGGGTGCGCGCGGTTCGCCCGAAACGGCCGAAACGCGGGTGAAGCGGGCGCCACTCAACAAAAGGACGGCGGCCACGGTGTCGCCTTTTCTCCCGACGTGGCGAATGCCGTCGATCGTGAAGTTGACGACACCGGCAGCGGACTTGTCAGGCAACCTTCGAAACATCGGATGTCCTTTTGAAACGGCGCGCCGAAAAGGCTGCCAACCCGATCTCATCGAGCGCACTGGCGGCGATCATCGGTGCGATCGTAAGGGCGTGGTTGGCGGCGAGCGTTACACCGGAATGGCAGCAGGTAAGATAGGCGCCGGGATGGCTTGTCGACTGATCGTAAATCGGGAAGCCGTCCTGCGTCATCACGCGGATCGCGGCCCAGGTGCGCACCACGTTGAGCTTGGCCAGGATCGGAAACATGCGAGCCGCGCGATTTGCCATCACGGCGTTGATCGGTGTGGTCATGCCCTCAGGTGTCGTGCGCTCTTCGCGGCTATCACCGATCATCACCGTGCCCTCGTCGGTTTGGCGTACGGTGACGACTGGATGTTTGAGAAACGGCTGCACCCGTTCAGTGACGATGATCTGACCGCGCTCTGGCAACATCGGCGAATGCAGTCCGACGAGCGAGGCGAGTTGCATGTTGGCGTTGCCGGCCGCCAGTATGACCTTCGCGGCGCGGATTTCGGTGTTGGGCGTGATGAGACGGAACACCCCCCGTTCCTGACGGATATCAGTGACGGTATGGTTCGGCAGATAGCTCGCACCGAACTGGGCAAGGCCCGTGTGTAGCGCTCGGAACAGCCGCAGCGAATTGACGTGTCCATCGATCGGGCAGTAGCTGCCACCGGCCACCTCTGGGCCGATGTGTGGTAGCATTTTCGCGATCTCGGAGCGTCCCATCATCACGGTGCGGGTATCGACGGCGCCCGGCTGATTGTGCAGTCGTTTCATCTGAAGGCTGCGGGCTTCGAGCTCGGCGTCCGACAAGCACAGGTGAAAACCACCCGGCCGTTCGAAGCACACGTCGAGCCCGGTTTGATCGCGCAGTTGGCCGGCGAATCCGGCCCACGCATCGGACGACTTGACGGTCCAGGCGGCGTACTCGGGCATACCGAGCCCCTTGCTCTGAACCCACACCAGGGCGAAGTTGCCGCGCGAGGCACGGATCGCGGTATCGCCCTCGTCTAGGATCGCGACGCGTTGGCCCAGCTTGGCCAAGCCCCAGGCGATCGATGCACCGAGCAGGCCGCCGCCGACAACGGCGCAGTCATATTCGGATTTTATCGCCGCATCCCGCATGAGTTTACTCTTCTCGCGTGTGACCGGAGAGCAAGCGCTCCAACCCGAACACCCGGTCAAGCACAATAAGTAAGATAACCGTAATGGCAATCACGCATGCCGACACCGAGGTCACCAGCGGATCGATGTTGTCCTGGATATAGAGGAACATGCGCACCGGCAAAGTCTCGGTTCCAGGGGCCGCGATGAACACGGTCATGGTCACTTCGTCGAATGATTGGATGAAGGCCAGTGCCCACCCACTCATCAGGCCGGGCAGGATCAACGGCAGCGTGATGCGCCGGAACACGATGGAGTTCGATGCGCCGAGTGAAACCGCCGCCTGCTCGATACGCTGATCCATGCCGATTGCCGAGGCGAGTGTCAGACGCAGCGCAAACGGCAGCACGATGACAAGATGCGCGAGGACCAATCCGGTGAAGGTTCCGCCTAACCCGACCTGAGTAAAGAAGCGCAGG
>JANLPY010000436.1:0-30795 GCA_031367505.1 Hyphomicrobiaceae bacterium
CGCCGTGCTCGCCGCCGTCGGCAACAACTTCCGCCGCATCCTCAAATGGCTGGCGCTTTGGTTTGCGCTGATGTTGTGCACGCTCTGCGCGAGCAAAAAACAAACCACAGCGTGAAGACGGCGTTCTTCACGGACGACGAAGGCCTTTCCTTGCCGGAGTGAGGACGTCTGTCGCATCGACGAGGGCAGCACAAATGACTACTTGACCGAGCAGCGTATCATTGAAGATTTCCTCACAACAGTCGAACCCAAGTACAATGCTAGCGTGGACAAGCTGCGCTCAGGCAAGATCGACGTAGACGCTATCTACGTCATTTCGGGCTTTGCGGCATACGTCGCGACCTGCTCACCTGCCGCCATGCGGATAAATGCCGGTTCAATCCATGGCACACTCGAAGCAACTGCTGTCATGATGGAACGCCGCGGCTACATGCCCAAAGCTCCGCCCGAGTTTGGCGGAAAGTCATTCGCTGAGCTGTTGGCCGAAGGCACGGTTGGCTTCGAGATCGACGGCAAGTATCCGCAGGCCATTGGAATTGCGAATGTCATGGGCCATGTCGGACGCTTTGGCAACTTCGACTGGGACACCCTTATCAACGATGAGCCCGGAAGCCCTTTTTTCACCAGCGACTATCCTATCGCTGTTGAGGTTGCTGATGATCCGCGCGTTGCTAATCGGATCGTTCCACTCGCTCCTGACATCGCTATTCGTATCAAGCCCAACGTGAACCGGGAAAAGAGCGACGATTTCTCTTTCCCCGACTTCAGCAGCCGGCGTCGCAAAGTGCGATTGGCCGAAATTCGCGAGATCAACCGGCTTATCGTGCAAAGTGCGGAACTCCTCGTGTTCTTCAGCGACAACCACGACTGGGTCTCGCGCTTCGTGGAACGGCACCGGCGGTATCGCGTTGAGCTCACGGTTCACCGAATTCCAAAAGATCGTGGCGAGATCATTTGGTCTCGGCTGGAACTTCGGGAACAGGCTCCGCCGTCGAAGTCGTGACAGGAAATTGCTCACGTGTTCGCGTTCTTGGGGTTTGGTTGCGTGATTCGCATCGGAGACCCATTTACCAGGAGCGGACAGCGCCAAGAGGGCCCGTGGGGCCGTATTAAATCAGGGCGACCGCTTCCGAGCAGGCGGTACATATCTCGGCTTGCCCTCTACATACTCCATGCCGGGACGATCAAGGCTCCTTTGTCGATAAATTTCGGTGGCAACTTCGGCAGCCGCTTCGATGGTCAGGTCTGGCAAAGATGAACAATGATGTAAGAGAACCGCAAGTATGTCGTGCACAGCAAGTTGACGATCATATCCAATATTCTTGGCGACACGCTCGAATCCATGCGCATTAAGGGAAATATGCATCCCTGCAGGTATTGGCTCAAGAAGTTCGGGGACTTCATGATCGTAAAAGGTTTCATCCGACAGACCTAGCACTGCACAAAGTACAATTCGCGTTGCTTCGAGTTGCTCGCGTTCCCGGTCGGACATTGGTATTTCAGCGACAGACGTGACGTTAGACGGCGATGAATATCCAGATCGAGCCTTCGCTCGATCTTCTGGTGAAGGGTTTTCTGGATCGCGGTGGCGTTGACGATAGCCGCGATACGACAGAATTGCTCGCAATAGCTTTTCTTTGTGTGCCTCTTCGAATGGATCGCTCGACGGCAATATTGGATCACCAGGGTAAGGATTGCGAAAAATCGTAGCGGCGGCAGCCTTATTCTTTTCATCGGCGAGAAGTCCCTCGTTGTCTCCCCGCAAATAGTTGGCGTTAGCTGGGGCGGCGGAGGACTGTTGCCTTACCCTGTCTCTCGCACGCCCCTGTTGGTTGAGCATGGCAATTAACGTCTCAGATGTTTCGGTTATTTCTGACACCATAAAATCCTTGTCAGAATGGCCGGATGCAGCCGCCAAGTGGATACCTGCTGCCATAATTGCATTGGAAGGCGCCTCAATACCTCCTGCTTGAATCGTTGCGGCAAGTAGATCTGTAAGCCCTTTAGATTGAAATATGAGCGCTCTATCTACCACGTCTTTCAGTATGACGCGCCCAAAGCGATCATGTCCTTCTCGACCCAGTAGTGCATTCAGAGTCGACAATTCTGGTTGAGCATCAAGCGCCAGATCCAGCTCGTCAATTGCACGTTCCGGATTAAGACGCCTGATCGCGGTGCGCAGTAAAGCGAGGACACTTTCGGAGGCTCTGCGAAGTCGGCTATTACCGAACAATCCCATCTGGTAAACATCCCCGCCGACAGGGCCAAGAGTGCGAGCTCATCATACAACCGTGCTGACGTCGGTACGGGCCCGCTGTCTCCTCCCAACATATCGACGCCTAGACCATAAGCTGACGTCACTCCATCGAGCAACCTCCAAACACGTTTCGGTCTCCTCCGGTTCATACTCCGTCCGAACCCGTCTCCGGCTGTTCGATCCATCAGCTGCCGAACTACAAGCCGCCCCCGTTGGTTCTGCGACGGTCACGCCTGGTCCTTCGCGCACCTGCCGATTACCGGTTCTCGATTCCGATCGCGACCCAATACCCTCGTTTCGCCGTGCAAAATTCGGGTCTGCCCAATCGACTTTCCCGAAGTCGCACGGCCGCTGATGAACGCCCAAGCCCTGACGAACTCACCTCCCGAACCAGGCGGCCTTTACCGGAGAGAGGCTCGACAATGCGAGGTCGGCAATCACGGCGGATTTTCAAGGGTGCTCTTGCCTCCAGCCGCAGTTCCCGGCAATAAGTCTGGGTTCGTGATGATGGCCGAGCCGCCGGTAGGAGTTACTTGTGACAAAATCGAAAATCGTACTCATCGACTACCATCCTGGCCGGTCGACACAGACCATTGGCCTTGCCCGTGAGCTCGGGACCGATCCCGACCTCATTCACGAGCCGTCGGTCGGCGTGGTCGGCACCAAGGGCGATAGCCAGTGCTACCTCGGCGTCACGGCCAAGGTCGATGCGATCCATAAGGCGCTCAAGGCCCGAATTGGCAAGGGACCGGGGCAGCTCAAACTGCGTCTCGTCCAGCCCGAGTATACGATCGCGACGTCGGACGGCATCCGCAACGGCACCCGCGAAATGCGCTATTCGCTGATCGGGCGCGAGGTGACGAATGATGCACTCTGCGAACATCTGAGTGCGACCGGCCTGGCTGGAACCATCGCCGTGGTGGCCTGCGATAAGCCGCCGGTCGGCACGCTTGCCGCCCTGCTCGAACACAATCAGCCGGCGATCATCATGTCGGACGGACCGATCCATCCGGGCACTGATCCCAAGACGGGCGAGAAGCTCGATATCGTCAGCGCCTACCAGGTCGCGGGCCACCATGACGCGGAACACCGTCACCACATTGCCTGCCATGCGTGTCCGGGCTTCGGTAGCTGCGGCGGCATGTTCACCTACAACACCATGCAGACGTTCATCGGCGTGGTCGGCATGCAACCGCTTCATATGGTGGCGCCGCCTTCGGACGACCCGCGCCGGGTGAAGGAGTTCCCCGTCGAGTTGGTCGATCTCCTGGCCAAGATGATCGCCAAGGGCTTGAAGCCGCGCGATATCGTCGTGCGGGATTCCCTCCGCAACGCGATGATCGTGGCGATGGCTATCGGCGGTTCGACCAATGTGACGTTGCATGCGCCAGAGATCGCGCGCGCTGCGGGCTTTGGCGATTTCTGGAAGGACGTGATGACGCCAGAGGAGTTCAACCACCTCTCGCAGCATGTCGTGCCGGTGCTCACCGATGCCAGGCCCTATGGCAAGTATTCGATGGTGGACATCGACAAAATGGGCGGCGTGCAAGTGATCGTTCGCGAGCTGCTGGAGGCTGGGTTGCTCAATGGCGATGTGCTGACCTGCACCGGCGAAACACTCGCCCAGCAAGTCAAAAGCCTTGGGGCCAAGCGCGCCGATGGCAAAGTAATTTATCCCGTCGAGACGCCTTATAAGCCAACCGGCGGCTTGCGCGTGCTCGGCGGCAACCTATCACCGGAGTTCTCCGCAATTCTCAAACTTGCTGGTGTCGAAGGCGGCCTCGAGGACAATACCTTCCGCGGCAAGGCGTGCGTGTTCGAGGGCGAGCAGAGCCTGCTCAAAGCGCTCGATAAAACGCCGGAGCGCTTCCAGAACAACGATATGATCATCGTGCGCTATGAGGGGCCGAGCGGCGCGCCGGGGATGCCGGAAATGCTCGATCCGACCTCACGCATCACGACGCTATGCCGCGAGCGCGGTATCATCGTGGCTCTCATGACGGATGCGCGCTTCTCGGGCGGCTCGGTCGGCCTGGTCATCGGCCACGTCGGTCCGGAAGCAGCACTCGGTGGCCCGATTGCTTTTGTCGAGGACGGCGACGAGATCATCGTCGATCTGAATACGAACGAACTCAACTGCACGCCGCTTGCCGATCCCGCTATCCATAAGAAGCGCAAAGCGGCCTGGGAGAAGGTGGTCGCCGGCAATGGCGGCATCCACCCCAATTGCGGCGAGGCCGACACCCGCCTGTTACATCGCGCACGCCTGACGGCTGTTCCAGCGACGCGCGGCGGCGGCTTGCACCCGAACCGCGAGGTCTGGGTGCGAGATCCGCGCCAGGCGGAGCGGTCAGGTTTCGTTCCGGCGAACAGGCATCGCCCAGCTCCGCGCAAGTAGGTTGGTGTCAAACCTAGCGCGTGAACTTTTGGGGTCCCTTTTAGGGGACCCCATATAGCGGGCGCTAGACCACAACTGCCATTCGGGCGCGACGATCACGCCGGCGGCCTGGGCTCGCCGGCTGATTGACGACAGATTGTGGCCCTATTCCCTGTCCACAACCGATCCGTCCCACGGCGGCCATCGTGCCGCCGGCGATTTGTTGGAGTCGGACGCATGTTTCTAGTCCGCCAAACCTGCTGGTTTCTAAGGGTTAGGCTTCTGAGTTTGGTGCTCGCCACGTTGTGCGTGTGCGGGCATGCGCGCGCGGCCTCCGAGCCGGGCATTATCGTGCAGCAAATCGATGTCGTTGGTACCAAGATCACCGCGGTTGACGTGGTGCGCGCTGGCTTGACCTTCAAGACCGGCGAGCGGTTGACCCCACTGGCTGTCGATCAATCGATCAAACGGCTTTTTGCCACCGGGTTTTTCTCTGACGTTCGGATCAACCATGACGGCCGGGGGCAAGTTAAGGTCGAGGTGGTCGAGAACCCTCGGATCGCACGCGTCCAATTCGACGGCAACACAGCGATCGATGAGAAGAAGCTGGCGGCGGGTATCGCGCTAAAGCGCGGCGAGATCTACACGCGAACGCGGGCACGCGCAGATGAAACAAAAATTCGCGAGCTCTATGTCAACGAGGGGCGATTTCAGGCGGTGGTTAGCTCGGCGATCACCGACGATCCTCGCGGCGGGGTGGTGCTGAGTTTTAAGGTTGTCGAAGGCGAGATCCATAAAATCGAGAGTATCGAGTTCGTTGGCAATCGCGCCTATTCGACCGGTCAACTGCGCGATGTCCTCAGTACAACGCAATCGGGCTGGCTCGATTTCTTCAAGGGCAGCGCGATGTACAATATCAAGGAACGGTTGGACTTCGACCGCGTGCTGCTGCGGGAGTTCTATCAAAAGCACGGGTTTCCCGACGTGACCGTCGCCGAACCGAAGTCAGAAAAATTAACTTCATCGAACGGATTTCAGATCACCTTCACCGTTGATGAGGGCGATCGTTTCACGTTCGGCCCGCAGCGCGTTGAAACTAAGTTGGACGGCATCGATACCGCACCGCTCGTGGCGGAGATCGTGGCCCAAGAGGGCCGGGTATACGGCAGCAGCAAGATCGAAGCGACGGTCACCGCGATGTCGGTTGTTTTGGCCAACTCCGGCCATCCGTTCGTCCGTGTTTTGCCGAAGCCCGCGCGTGACGCCAATCGTAAAGTCGTGGCTGTCACCTACACGCTGGAGAGCGGTCCTCAGCTTTTCATTGCGCGGATCGATATTACCGGAAATTCCCGAACACGCGACTACGTCATCCGCCGCGAGCTGAAGTTGGCGGAAGGCGATGCCTACAATGCGGTGATGGCCGAGGCTTCACGCAAGCGGCTATTGCGCACCGGGTTCTTCAAAACCGTTGAGCTGAAGCCGGAGCGGGCAGCCGTGGCCGATCGAGTGAACCTCCACGTCGTGCTGGTTGAACAGGACACCGGAGATCTTTCTTTCGGGCTGGGTTATTCGCAAAACGACGGCATCATTGGTGATGTCAGCTATTCCGAGCGAAACATCATGGGAACGGGGCTTAGCGGCAAGGTCAAGTTGGAGCTGGCCCAGCGGCGCTATGGGGCCGAGCTCAGTCTCACCGACCCGCATTTTCTCGGCAGCAACACCGCCGCCGGTTTCGATATCTTCTTCCGCGACACAGATCGGACACTGCAATCGTCCTACAAGGAGCAGAAATGGGGTGGAACCGTTCGCGTCGCCGTGCCCATCACCGATACGATAACCACCGGGTTGAACTACACCTTTACACGCAGCACGCTGTATAGCGTTGGCGCCAACGCCTCCGTTGCGATCAAAGAAGCGGTGCCGGGTTTTCCAAACGCGACGTCGAGTACCTACGATACATCGTCGGTCGGCTATTCAACAGCCTACGATACGCGTGACAACGCCAAGTTGCCGACGAGCGGCGTCTACTCAGTTGTGAAGCAGGATTTCGCGGGCGTCGGCGGCGATGCTGCATTCGTTCGAACGTCGACTGACGTGCGCGGCTACGTTCCAATTGCTGATGGCATCGTCCTCGGTGGCCACCTGGGGGGCGGCTACATCGGCGGATATGGCGGCCAAGACGTTCGCCTCCTCGATCTCTATTACCGAGGCAATGAGACTGTACGCGGGTTCGCGCCGGGAGGTATCGGCCCGCGCGACGGCAACAGCGTCAACCAAGACGCGCTCGGCGGCAAAGCGTATTATACTTCATCGCTTGAAGTTCGCACGCCGGTGCCGTTCGTGCCCTCGTCGCTTGGTCTTAGCGCCGTCGGCTTCGTCGATGCGGGCAGTCTGTTCAACGCCAACAAGACCGCGAGCGCTTTGCCAGGCTTGACCGGCAACAGTGCTGCGCCGCGCATTTCCACAGGCGTCGGGCTGGTCTGGGATTCGCCTTTGGGGCCGCTTCAAGCAAGCTACGGTTTCGCTCTGTCGAAGCAGCTGGGTGACAAGACGCAGGCGCTCAACTTCGGTACGGGATCAGGCTTCTGAAGCCACCGCCAAAGAGCTAGTCGAACAAGATCACGCCGCGTGCAACTTCGCCTTGCATCATGCGCTGGAAGCCTTCGTTGATCTGCTCGAACTTGTAGGTCCGGCTGATCAGGCTATCGAGGTTGATCTGCTTCGACATGCTCATGTCGGCCAGAATGCCGAAATCGATGCTTGGGCGGACCGATCCGTAGTAGCTGCCCGACAAAGTCTTTTCGCCATAGACCATCAGGTGGGGTGTGATCGGCGCGCGCGTCGCGAATGACGGAATGCCGACGATAACGGCGTGTCCGCCAGGCGCCAACGCATCGACAATTTGCACGACGGTTGGCTCGGTGCCGATCGCATCGAAGGCATAGTCGACGCCGAGGCCGGTCAGTTCCCGAACTCGATCAAGCACCTTTTCCTTTTTGGCGTTGATTGTGTGGGTCGCGCCGAAGCCCTTCGCCATCTCCAGTTTGTTGTCGAGGAGATCGCAAGCGATAATTGTTTTGGCACCAGCAAGTTTGGCGCCCTGCACGATGTTGAGACCGACGCCGCCGCACCCGACCACCAGCACGCTCGATCCAGCCTCGACATGGGCATGGCGGATCACAGCGCCGACGCCGGTCGCAACGCTACAACCGATGATGGCCGCGTGCGTCCATGGCAAATCCTTGCGGACCGGCACGAGCTGTTCGGCCGGGCAAACCGAATATTCGGTGAACGTGCCGATCCGCGCCATCGTGTTGATGCGTTCGCCATTGAGACTGACGCGGCTGGTGCCGTCGTGCATGCCCCACCGAGGCGTGTCGTCATGTCCGGTGCACAAAACGGTGCGGCCGCGCGAACAGTAATTGCAGTGTCCACAATGGGGGCGGAACGAGAAGATGACGTGATCGCCTTTTTTCACGTTGGTGACGCCCGGGCCGACTTCGACAACTTCGCCGGCGGCTTCATGGCCAAGCACCATCGGTAATGGCAGCGGCCAATCACCGTTCATGATGTGCCAGTCGCTCATGCAGATGCCAGCGGCCCGCACCTTCACGCGCGCTTCGCCAGCCTTCGGGCCGTCCTGCTTGAGATCGAGAATTTCGAGTGGCTTGTTGATTTCGGTCAGGACGGCGGCGCGCATGATGGCCTCTTGGGTATGGGTGGGTCGCCGCGCAATAGTTCGATGAATCCGGCGCGACGTCAAAAGCTTTGTAACGCCTTATCCCCGCCAGGGGCCGGCTTGGGCCATGCTGGCGAGAATATGCTCGATGATGCGGCGCGGCGACAACTCGATCGGTGCGATGATCGGCCATTCGTCGGCGGTGGGCTCTTCCAGTGTCGCGAATTGGCTGTCGAGTAGAGCTGGCGGCATGAAATGCCCGGTTCGCCGTGCCATGCGACCGGCGATCAACGATTTGTCGCCTTGCAGATAGACGAGCCGCACGTCGGGACGGCCATCGAGCAGCACGCGACGATAGCTGCGTTTCAACGCCGAGCATGAAACGATGCCGGGCGTGGCCGTCGCGCGGCGTTCGTCGATCCAAGCGGCGATGGCGTCGAGCCACGGCCAGCGATCGTCATCGGTCAGCGGAATTCCTGCGCTCATTTTAGCGATATTGGCCGGCGGGTGAAAGCTATCGGCATCGCGAAACGGCCAGCCGAGTTCGATGGCGAGGTTTTCTCCAGCCGTACTTTTTCCCGAACCAGCGACGCCCATCACCAGCAGTGCGGTTGGCATGCGCGTCGAAGGTGCATAAGGCGACGGCGTTTCCATCGATCGAACTACTTTGTGCCCGGTTCGGTATGTCCGCCGAAGCCTTTGCGCATCGCCGATAAAATTTTCTCGGCGAAGGTGTGAACCTGCCTGGAGCGAAAGCGTGTGTAGAGCGCCGAAGTCAGAACCTCGGCTGGCACGTCGCGCTCAATGGCGGCTTCGACCGTCCAGCGACCTTCCCCCGAATCCGAGACATGTCCGGAGAACGTTGCAAGCTCTGGATCGCGTGCGAGCGCCTCGGCGGTCAGATCCAGCAGCCACGATGTGATCACGCTGCCGCGCCGCCACAGCTCGGCGATGTCGGCGGTATCGAGGATTAAGCGCTCTTCGACGGGCAGTTTTGGCGAATTGGCGTGGCTGAGGATGTCGAAGCCCTCGGCCATCGCCTGCATCATGCCGTACTCGATGCCGTTATGGATCATCTTGACGAAGTGACCGGCGCCGTTGGGGCCAGCGTGCAGGTAGCCGTTCTCTACGCGTGGGTCGCGACCGGCGCGATCACGGGTGGTTGGCACATCGCCGTGACCGGGCGCGAGGCTGGCGAAGATCGGATCTAGGCGGTCAACCACCGCTTTATCGCCGCCGATCATCATGCAGTAACCGCGCTCCAGGCCCCACACGCCTCCTGAGGTGCCGACATCGACGTAGTGGAGGCCCTTTTCCTTCAACGATTTGGCGCGGCGAATATCGTCCTTCCAGAACGTATTGCCGCCATCGATAATGGTGTCGCCGGGCACGAGAAGCACCGACAAAGCCGCGATCATGCGCTCGGTAGCCTCGCCCGCTGGCAGCATGATCCAGATGTGGCGCGGGGCTGGCATGGCGGCAACAAGGGCCGCGACGTCGGCCGCAGCGGTGGCACCTTCAGGTCCGAGTGCTGCGCCTGGCGCTGGATCGCGATCCCACACCACGCATGTATGCCCGCCTCGCAGCAACCGCCGCACGATGTTGCCGCCCATCCGGCCCAGACCGATCATTCCAAGTTGCATGCTTAAGGCCTCTATAGATGGTGATTAACGTCGTCCGCCGAAGCCGCCAACCTGTTTGAACGCGCTCCAGTTTTGTTCGGCGATGATGAAGGCGATCAGCAGGAGGAATATGCTGCCGGGTAGCGATTGGATCGCGAAATAGCTAACGACTGCGGCGACGCCTAGTCCGAGAACTGAAACGATGCGTTGCGCCCAGATCGCGCCGAAAAATTTCCCCAGGATCGCATCGAGCGTGTGGCCGCCGTCGAGGGGGTAGGCTGGCAACAGATTGAAGATCGCCAGGTAGAGGTTGATCGTCGCGAGTTGGAATAGCGCGAGCATCAGCATGGGCTTGGCGGCTCCCGCCGACAACAGCCCCAAATGCTTGAATGCGTAATACAGAGCAATATTGGCGGCCGGTCCCGCAAGGTAGATGATCACGCGCGGCACGACGCCACGCGGCAGCGAACTTCCAAAATGAGCGATACCGCCCAGGCCGGTCAAATCGATATGCGTCACGCGGGTGTTGAACAGCCGGGCAGCGGCCGCATGACCAAGCTCGTGCAACAGGATCGAGCCGAAGATGCCGGCGATGATCAACAAGCCGGCTGACATGACTTGGCTGTCGCCGCTGGTGAAATACCGCGACGACGAGATCACCAGGATTAGGATGAAGAACATATCGAGGTAGATGGCGATGCCGGCGATCCGGCCGATCTCGATTCGTGAGTTCATGAAGATCCCTCAAGGCTGACGCCGATGCCTTACCCGAGCGACCGCCTGCGCGCTAGAGACCGTTTACGGCGGCCAAAGCTGACCATGGACGCTATGCCAAATATCCTTTAATAGCGGGTGTCGTTATTAAAGGATAAGAGCTTAAACTTTAATAAGCCGATTCGTTATTAAAGGATGCGACGTGCGATGGCCGCAGAAAACTCAATGAAATCAAGGATCGGCACGATAGTAACCAGCAACTATGATGGAGAGAGTGTCCGTGCCTATATCCCTAGGCAGCTGCCACCGGTTCCGCCTTTGGACGTATCGCGGCTGCTCGGCAAGATCGAGCTAGCCAACCGCGAGTTGGGCCGTCTCGACGGCGTTGCAACGGTTTTGCCGTCGACGAACCTTTTCATTTGGATGTACTTGAAGAAAGAGGCGTTGCTTTCATCGCAGATCGAAGGGACACAGTCGTCACTTTCCGACCTTTTGCTGTTCGAAAATGACGAGCTGATCCCGGGGCCCGTTGATGACGTGCGGGAGGTATCCAACTACGTCGTCGCGATGGAACACGGTTTAGCCCGCTTGCGAGAGGGGTTTCCACTTTCGCTTCGGCTGATATGCGAGATGCACGAGAAGCTGTTGTCCAGTGGTCGCGGAGCGAGCAAACAGCCTGGTGAATTCCGCACCTCGCAGAATTGGATTGGTGGGACTAGGCCGGGCAACGCACTGTTCGTGCCGCCACCACCCGACCAGCTAATCAAGTGTCTTGGGGATTTGGAGCAGTTCCTGCACCAGCGCGATCAGTATCCTATTCTGTTGCGCACTGCGCTTGCTCACGTACAGTTCGAAACGATACATCCATTCCTTGACGGAAACGGCCGGCTTGGCCGACTTCTAATTACCCTCATGCTTTGCGAGGATCAGGCGCTGGTTCAGCCAATCCTGTATCTGAGTTTGTACCTGAAGTCGCATCGGCAGCGTTACTATGAGCTTTTGCAGCTCGTGCGCGAAAAGGGCGACTGGGAGGCGTGGGTCGACTTCTTTCTCGAAGGTGTGGCCTCAACTTCGCGACAAGGCTTCGAAACGGCTCAAAAACTGCTCACGTTGTTCGATGGGCACGAGAAGCAGATCGAAGCCCTTGGCAGGCCCGCTGCAACCGCTTTGCGGTTACATGCCGATTTCAAGCGCCATCCGGTGTTGTCGGTGCCGGCCTCGGCAAAGCGTCTTGGTATTTCCCAGCCAGCTATCCAGGCTTCCATCGGCCATTTGCAGCGGCTGGGTATTGTTCGCGAAATCACCGGACGCCTGCGCGACCGGAACTATAGCTACAGTGAGTACTTGGCGATCCTCGATGAAGGTACCGAGCCACTCCCTGTTTGAGCCTTACCCCTTCTTCGCTTTCCGCGCCGCCAGTGTACGCAAGCGAAGCGCGTTGAGTTTGATGAACCCTTGCGCATCTTTTTGGTCGTAGGCGCCCTTGTCGTCTTCGAACGTCACGAGGGTCGATGAGTATAGCGACTTCGGGCTCGAACGGCCGGTGACGATCACGTTGCCCTTGTAGAGCTTGAGCGAAACCTCGCCCTCGACGTGCTCCTGCGATTTGTCGATGAGAGCCTGCAGCATCTCGCGCTCTGGCGAGTACCAGAAACCGTTGTAAATCAGCTCGGCGTAGCGCGGCATGATATCGTCTTTGAGGTGGGCCGCACCCCGATCCAACGTGATGCTCTCGATCGCGCGGTGCGCGGTGAGCAGGATGGTGCCACCCGGCGTCTCATAGATGCCACGCGATTTCATCCCGACAAAACGGTTCTCGACGAGATCGATGCGGCCGATGCCGTTGTCGTGGCCAAACTTGTTGAGCGTGGTCAAGACAGTTGCCGGGCTCATCGCTTTGCCGTTGACGCTCACCGCGTCGCCGTTTCTGAAACCGACCGTGATGTCGGTCGGCTTGTCGGGGGCTTCCATCGGTGAAATCGTGCGCTGGTAGACCATGCTCGGCGCTTCGTTGGCGGGATCTTCGAGCACTTTGCCTTCGGATGACGAGTGCAAAAGGTTTGCATCGACCGAGTAGGGCGCGTCATTTTCCTTGCCTTTGGCGATCGGGATGCCGTGGATTTTTGCGAAATCGAGTAGGTCGGCGCGGCCCTTGAAGTCCCACTCGCGCCAGGGCGCGATGATCTTGATGCCGGGCTCGAGCGCGTAGTAGGTCAACTCGAAGCGCACCTGGTCGTTACCCTTGCCGGTGGCACCATGACAAACAGCATCGGCACCCATCTTGCGGGCGATATCGATTTGCGATTTGGCGATCAGCGGACGGGCGATCGAGGTGCCGAGCAGGTAGACGCCTTCATACACGGCATTGGCGCGAAACATCGGGAAGACGAAATCGCGCACGAATTCTTCGCGCAGATCCTCGATGAAGATGTTTTCAGGCTTGATGCCGAGCTGAAGTGCCTTGTCGCGCGCCGGTCCGAGCTCCTCGCCCTGGCCCAGGTCGGCGGTGAAGGTGATGACCTCGCAGCCGTACTCAGTTTGCAGCCATTTCAGGATGATCGAGGTGTCGAGTCCACCGGAATAGGCCAGGACGACCTTCTTGATGCCTTTGCCGCTCTTGGCCGCAGTTTTCGTCGCCATGGTCCGCCTCGTCTAAAGTGAAGGAGTGTTGGGGCGCACTATATGTATCGCACGCGTCGCCGCAACCCAGTGTTTGCTGGGCTCGTTAAACTGGGCGCTGACGCTGCTTCAACCGCAGCAAGCGCTGTTCCCGGTCATATACGGTTTCCCCGCCTGGCACCCGGATGTCGCGGACGAGTTCGAGCACTTGCCGGCTTGGGGCGGGGCCAATCCTTGTGCCGATGGCCGCGGCGAGGAAACCTGCGGGAACCGCAAACACGCTTACCAGTGCCGATGGGATGCCGAGGAAATTCGTCTGCCCCGCCAAAATCAGGCCGACTGCCGTCACGAAACCCACGATAACGCCTGCAATCGCACCCCATGTATTCAGTCGTTTCCACCAGATAGAAAGCATCATCACAGGAAATATGGCGGCACCGCTCAACCCGAGCGCCCACAGTACGAGCATGAGCGGGTCGCCCGGCAATGCGACGGCAAAGATTGCACCGGCAATCGCTGTCACGACGATGGCTGCTCGCGCGATCAGTAACCGCGGAATGGCGGCCGGAGTGTCCCAGCGTCCGCCATTGAATCCGTCTTCGGCGATGATCGAGCCGAGGGCAAAGATTGTCGCGGATGCACTCGCGAAAGCTGCGGCGACGCCCCCGGCGAGACCGAGATAAAGCAATACCGTCGGATACTGAGTGAATACAGGCAACGTAAACAATACGGAGTCGCGCTTGAATGCGAAGCTCGACATCGGCAGGTTGGGCAGACGCCCATCGACAGCGGCATGACCGGCAGCGACGAGCCCGGAGAACCATCCGGGGAGTGTGCCCGCACTCTGCCCGACGAGCTGCGTCATGACAATGCTGCGTTCGAAGGCCGCGATCGACGCCAAGGTTAGCATCAAGGTGCCGAATGCGAAGACTGCCCAGCCCAAGGATTTGCGCGTCTCGTAAACGCCCGGCGTAGCACTGACACGCGGCAAGAGCCATGGCGCAACCGCGACACCCATCATCAGCATCAGCGAGATCATGATATAGCTTGCCGAGCCTAGACTGCTGAAGGGTGGCGTAATACGGCGTGTCAAAGGCTCGAAGTTGGTGCCGGCTAGATCGAATACGAAGGGCGACAGGATGGGCACAGGTATTCCCTGTTTGTGCTCCAGGCGTCCGATTGCGCGTAGTACTGGGCCGTGGGTGAACTGGCCTATGGGCAGGTTGGTGTATTCCAGTGCGGTGATCGCCGCCGGCAGGATAATCGCGATGATCACGACTAGAGCCGCAGCGGTGCCGGACCAAGTCAGCGAGCGCATGCCGCCAAGGCCTACAGAAATAATAATGGTGATCGCGAACAGCATCGCCATTGCGCGTTCTGTGGCGTCCGTCAGCCAAGCGGCGGCCATCAATCCAATTTTCAGTTCGGCAATGATGAAAAGAAGGAGGGGGGCGCACAAAATGGTAGCGCTGAGGACACGCAATAACCGGCTGTCGAACCTACGTCCGAGATAACTTGGCACTGAGTAGCAGCCAAATTTTCGGATATAAGGTGCGATCGCAACGGCACATACGACGAAGCCTGCGACAACGCCGTTGACGATGCAGAGGGCATCCGCACCGTTGATCAGCATCAGCCCTGTGATTGCCACAAAGCCGACACCGCCGACAGCCGTTACGGCAAGCCCTAGGCCGGTGAAGAAAGCAGGGACCCGACGTCCAGCGGCAAAAAAGTCGGGCACGTCCTGGGTGTGCGCTGCGATGCCGATGGCGGCATACAAACCCAGCGGCGCAAGCAACATCGACCACCGCAACGCCAAATCAGGTGCACCAAGCTGTTCGGCAATCACCGCAAGCAAAAACAGACTGACAAAGGCACTGACGAATATGCCGAAATACGTCCCGAGCCGCGGATTGACGAGACGATTGCGCTGGGTCGTTGACATATGGGGCGCGCCTATAATGGAGGGAGTGTCTGGGCAACGTTCAGCTGTCTTCGTGCGCGCCATGCCAGTGGTCGATGGCATCCTGTCTATTGACGAACGAGGCAATCGTGAACAACGCTATGATGATAAGTCCATGAGCGGCCAAGAAATAACCTAGCGGAAACCCCAAAAACAGCTTGGAATTCAGTGCGTCGGCGTACAGCGGGAATACGATCAGGATCATCAGGAAGGGCAACAAGCTTGCTACCATCTGAAATTTCGTGTGGCGCCAGTACGGTTTGCGTTCTTTCCGTTGGATCATTGCCGTGCCTCCCATGTGGAACCTAGCCGACCTGGATGCCGCTTGATTAGGGCGAGGCGGCGGCCTTTGAACGTGTTATTCAGAATGTATGTTCGAAGTTGTGGTGCAAGACTACATGAGTTGCTTAGATGAACGTGCTTCGGCAGTGGATTGCCGATTCGCGGAGAATAGGTATGTCCAAGTGATAGCATCAGGCTCGCCGGCGCTAGAGCCGATTTGCATCGGAGATGCGGTATGAGCAGCACTCGTATTGTCATTGTCGACGATCACCCTTTATTTCGCGGGGCGTTGAAGCAGGCTCTGAGCACGTCGATCGAATCCGCCGAAATCGTCGAAGCTGGATCGCTGGATGATTTGATTGCATTGTTAGGGCAGGGTAGTGCCATTGATCTGGTCTTGCTGGATCTTGCAATGCCCGGCGTACAAGGGCTTTCTGGCCTGCTGTACCTTCGGGCCGATCATCCAGAAATACCCGTGGTCATCGTTTCAGCGAGCGAGGATGCTGCTACCATCAGGCGATCCATCGAGTTCGGCGCGTCGGGCTACATTCCGAAATCGCAACCGGTGGAGCAAATTCGCCTCGCCGTCGGGCAGGTTCTGGCAGGCGCCATTTGGCTGCCGCCAGACATCGACATCGGTCAAAGCGATAAGGCATCAGGTGGTGTCGTTGCCCGGTTAGCGACGCTAACGCCGCAGCAAGTGCGAGTCTTGATGATGCTGGGTGAAGGACTTCTGAATAAACAAATTGCGTTTCGCCTGACGGTGTCCGAGGCGACGATCAAGGCTCATGTCTCGGCAATTCTACAGAAACTGGGCGTGGATAGCCGGACACAAGCGGTGATTGCGATCAACAAGATCGGTCAAGGCGAATGGTCGCCAGGTTGAGTTTGCGCGGCTCCGAACTCGGAGCGAGTAAGGATCGTCATTCATTGAGCCCCCGGCCTTGATAGGGATGCACTTTCATCCAGTGGCGCGCAATGTCGATGCGGCGGGTGATCCAGACGTCGTTCTTGCTTACAATGTAGTCGAGCAGCCGGGCCAGACCTATTGCTCGCGCCGGATGACCGATCAGCCTCATGTGAAGACCGATTGACATCATTTTTGGCTGCTTGGCACCTTCCTCGTACAGCATGTCGAACCCGTCCTTAATGAACGAGAACCACTGCTCCGAGGTGCCGACCCAGCCGGCATACTTCCCATCGTTGTGGGTGAGTGAATAAGGAATAATCAGGTGGGGCCGTCCGTCGACGGTTTTCCAGAACGGCAACTCGTCGCCGTAATAGTCGCTGTCGTAGAGGAAGCCGCCCTCTTCGACGACAAGACGGCGGGTGTTGATGCTGGGCCCGTACCGGCAATACCAGCCAAGCGGCCGTTCGCCTGTCATCTTTGTGATCGCCGCGACTGCTTTGGCAATGTGGTCGCGCTCTTGAGCCTCGCTCATCTCGTAGTGCTTCATCCATCGCCAACCGTGCGAGCACACGTCGAAGCCTGATTTAACGATCGCCGCAGATGCTTGCGGATGACGCTCGAGCGCTAAGCCGCAGCCGAAGACCGTCATCGGCAGGCCTCGTTCCTCAAACAGCCGCATCAATCGCCAAAAGCCGACGCGACTGCCGTACTCGAAAATGCTTTCGCTGGCGAGATCGCGGCCCTTCACGGATTGCCCTAAGCCAAGCGCTTCGGTGAGACCGATTTCGGTGAAGCCCTCGCCATCATGGATGGAGGGCTCGGAGCCCTCTTCGTAGTTCATCACGAAGTTGACTGCGATGCGCGCCTTGTTCGGCCATTGCGGATCGGGTGGATTAGCGCCGTAGCCGATCAGATCGCGGTCGTAGCTCGATGACATGCGGTGGCCCTATCCGTTGGCGTGCAATCAGCGTTGCCGAATTGAAGCGCAGTTTGCCGGTATTGAGCAACCGGTCTGTTCGATAAACCGCATCGCGGCCGTGCGTATGCCCACTATTGCATCATCTGCTCGCTGAATGGCCCGGCAATGCAATAGCAATGGGCAGCTCTTGCCATTTGCCAAAACCGAAGGCGATGCTAGCGTTGCCCGAGTTGGTTGGGGCTGATCGGTAAGAGTGCGTCTCTCGATGCAAAAGCGCTATGAAAGCCAGCAGCCGGGCAATCCGGCAACGACGGGGCAAGCACTCCGGCTGGAAGGCGTGAGCCATCGCTACGGGGCATCGACCGCCGTCGACAATGTCGATCTCGATGTGATGGGCGGCGAGTTGGTGGCACTGCTCGGACCATCGGGTTGCGGCAAAACCACTTTGTTGAGGGCGATCGGCGGCTTCATTAGCCAGTCCGAAGGCACGATCCGCATCGGTGGTGTCGCGGTTGATCATCTGCCACCGAATAAGCGCGCAGTCGGGATCGTTTTCCAAAATTATGCGTTGTTCCCGCACATGACCGCGGCGCAGAATGTTGCTTACGGTCTTGAGGCCCGGGGCACCGCAAAGCCAGAAACGAGAACACGCGTCGAGGAAATGCTGAATCTCGTCAAGCTGCAGGCGTTTGCAGGCCGCTATCCGCGCGAGATGTCCGGCGGCCAGCAGCAGCGTATCGCACTCGCCCGTGCATTGGCCGTTAGACCCGCCATCCTGTTGCTCGACGAGCCATTCGCCGCGCTCGACAAAAACTTGCGGCTCGACATGCAAATCGAGATCAAACGCATCCAAAGGTTGTCGGGCACCACGACTTTGATCGTCACGCATGATCAAGAGGAAGCGCTGTCGATGGCCGACCGGGTGGCGGTATTCAACCAAGGTCGCCTCGAACAGTTCGGCACGCCATCGCAGATCTACGACCAGCCGCGGACGCTGTTCGTCAACACCTTCGTTGGCGCCGCAAATCTGTTCGATGGCGCAGCAACTAGTGTCGATGGCACAGCGGTGAGCGTTAATCTGAGTACTGGTGCAACCCTTTCCGCCCGCGCGACAGCCGACATCCCGGCGGCGGGAGACAAGGTCATCGTGTGTATTCGACCGGAGCAACTGCGCGTCGTGACCGAACCGGGCGGCATCGATGGTGTGGTCGAGATGGGTCTGCCGTTGGGCGCGATGATCGTGCATGAGGTGCGGCTGTCGAACGGTCAGTCGATCAAGATCGCGCAACCACGCGAAGCCGGCGCCGAGCCGATCAAAGCCGGAACCAACATCAAGTTCGCACCAACGTCGATGCGCGCCGCCACTGTTTTTCGAGCCCCATAACTGACCAACAACAAACGGGAGACCCTTCGATGGATTTCAACAGGCGCAACCTCATGACGAGTGCGCTCGCGCTCGGAGCCATGCATGCATTCCCCGGTATCAGTCACGCGCAAGCGCGGCGGCTGGCATTTGCAACTTTCACTGGCAGTTGGGAGGAGGCACACAAGGATGTGCTGGTGCCTGCATTCCGCAAAGCCAACAACAATGCCGAAATAACGCTCGACCCGATGCTTTCTGTCGACCAGATCGCAAAGGTAAAAGCCGCTCTCAATAACCCGCCGATCGATGTGATGTTGCACGATCCAGGTCCGGCGCTGGTGGCGATTGACCAAGGACTGGTCGAGCCGTTCCCGGTTGCGTCGTCCGCGCATTACAAGGATCTGATTGCGGATGCCCAGGATGAAATGGGACCGGCGCCATTTTTCCAGGTTGTCGGTATCACCTACAATCCCGAGAAGGTGAAAACACCTCCGACCTCGTGGGCCGATATCTGGAAGCCCGAGTTCAAGGGGCGCGTCGGCATCACCAATCTCAATTCGACGCTTGGCACTGGTTGGCTGGTCGAGATCGCACGCATGCGTGGCGGCAGTGAAGCCAACGTCGAGGCCGGGTTCAAGGCGATTGAGGAATTAAAGCCGAACCTCGCGGCGGTCGCGGCCAACCCCGGCGCACTGGCGACGCTCTACCAGCAGGGCCAAATCGACATTGGACCCGGTAACTTCAATGCGATCCCGATCCTCAAGGCTCGCGGTATCCCGGTCGAATTCGTGGCGCCGAAAGAGGGTGCGATCGCCTTCAAGACCACGGTTCACATCGTCAAAAACTCGCCGAACAAGGAACTGGCGGCGAAGCTGATCGACGCGGCGCTGTCGCCTGAGGTGCAGGCCAAGCTGATGGATAGCCCATATCTGATCGTGCCAACGAACACCAAGGTGAAGATGGGCGGCGAGATTGCCAAGGTCCTGGCCAAGGATCACGCCGAGATGAAATCGAAGTTCAAGTTCCAGGATTGGAAGAAGATCAACGAAAGCCGCGCTGGCTGGATCGACAAATTCAATCGCGATATCAAGCTTTGAAATTGGATGGCCCTTGCTGCGTTAACGTAGCAAGGGCCGAAGCGGGCGCAGAGGATCATGGCCACTTCGACCGATATCGATACGACGACCTATGATCTGAAGCTCGCCATGCCATTGGCGCTCTTCTTCATGGTGTTCTTCCTCGCGCCGCTGGCTATACTTTTGTTCGTCAGTTTACATACCGACGAAACGATGAAAGCGTTTGGTTTCACCCAGTACGCCAAGTTCCTGCTCGATCCCTTCTCGCTCGGTGTGCTTGGCAATACGTTGTGGATCGGCGTTGAGGTCACTTTCCTTTGTTTGATCCTCGGGTTGCCGCTGGCGTGGATCTACGTGCGCGTTCCCGGTTGGGCACAGGCGATCCTGATCCTGGTAATTCTCCTGCCACTACTGACCAGCGTCGTGGTGCGGACATTCTCGTGGATCGTCATTCTCGGCCGCCAGGGCATCGTAAATTCAGCGCTCTCGGCGATCGGGGTGATCGATCAGCCGTTGAAATTGCTGTACACGGAGGGCGGTATGGTGGTGGCGCTGGCGCAGGTGCAAATGCCGCTGATGGTATTGCCGCTGATTACCGCACTGTCGCGCATCGATCCCAATCTACTGGATGCTTCAGCGGCGCTGGGTGCCGGCCGGTGGCGCACCTTTCGCAAGGTGATCTTGCCGCTGACGTTGCCTGGTATCATCGCCGGTTGCTTATTGACCTATGCCGCGGCGATGACTGCCTTCATCACGCAAACATTGGTCGGCGGCGGGCAGATGCTGTTCATGCCGATGTATATTTATCAACAGTCGTCGACACTCAATAACTGGCCGTTCGCCGCCGCGATTTCGATCATCTTTCTGTGCGCGGTGATGGTTGCGGTATCGCTATTTAACGTCCTCGGGCGCGTTTCAAAGGGCTACGCACATGCATAGGGCGGAGCAATGACGCGCCAGAAAAGCAGCCTGGAAGCGATGAGCTTCAACGCCGTCATGTGGGGGTTGGCGGGCTTGTGTTTTCTGCTGCTTATGCTCCCGACACTGGTGGTGATCGTCGTGTCGTTCACATCCGGCTACTCGCTGAAATTTCCACCACCAGGATATTCGTTTCGCTGGTATGTGGCTCTGATCGATGCCTGGCAATTGCACTTTGCCGCCGCCAATAGCATCAAGGTGGCGTTTCTGACGACGGCATTTGCCGTGATCCTCGGTGTCGCCGCATCATTGGCGATTGCCCGCTCTGAAAAGTGGACGGCGCGTGTTCTCGACAGCCTTTTCATGTCGCCGCTGGTGCTGCCGGCGCTCGCGTTCGGCTTGGCATCATTGATGTTCTTCTCCCTGGTCGGGCTACCGATTTCGCTGATGACGCTCGTGATCGGGCATACGATCGTGTGCGTGCCCTACGTCGTGCGCACCACCGTCGCAGCACTGGCGCAGCTCAATCCGGCACTATTAGAGAGCTCGGCTAGCCTTGGAGCTTCGAAGTTATATACGTTTCGCCGGATAACCCTGCCGCTGATCCGCCCAGGGATCCTGGCGGGCGCATTTATCGCTTTCATGTCATCCTTCGACAACGTGCCGGTGTCGCTGTTTCTTCGCGATGCGCGCACCGACATGCTGCCGATCCGTATGTGGCAGGATCTCGAAGGGCGGCTCGATGTGACGATCGCCGCCGTGTCAGGTGTGATGATCGCGATTACGATTGTGGCGCTGATCGTCATGGAGCGCTTGGCCGGTCTATCCCGGCGGATACGCTAGCTGCCGCGATATAGAGAGAAACCCCACGGCGTGATTTTCATGGGCAGGTGATAGTGCTGGGCCGCATCGGAAATGTTGAAACGGAACGGCACCTCACCGAAGAATGGCGGGTTTGGTTGCGCCACTCCGTTGTCAGTGAAAAATGCACCCGCATGGAAAACGACCTCGTAGGGGCCAGGCGCAAGCGCGGCAGTGGTCACCGGATCATCAAACGCCCCGGATTTTCCCAACACACCGTCGGCGATTCTGCGGCGGGCGGGTGCGAGCGAAAACACTTCGATGCGCATTCCTTGAGCCGGAACGCCGCGGGTGACATCGACGGCGTGAACGGAAATTCCTGGCATGGCGCGTGCTCCTTCGGGGAGCGATCATGATAGCGCCACCGCCTGTCAATGCTAGCGCTTCCAATGCCAATACCTCGCTACCGCCCCTTTGGCCGGCACTTATTGGCATGACAGCTCTGCAGGCGTTGGTCTCGCTGGCGCAATTCTCGCCCGGTGTGCTGGCACCGAAACTCGGGTTTGGAGTGTGGGAGGTCAGTCTTTTCACCACCACGTTTTGCGCAGTCGGCATGGCGACGTCGCTTTACGGCGGTCAACTCGCGCGCACGATTGGTCCCTGCCGCGTCGCCATGTTGTGTGCTCTCGCTGTAATTTGCGGCATGACGTTTGCGAGTTTGGGTGGAACATTGGCGCTGCTAGTCGCGGGCATCTTTATCGGCATGGCATTTGGACCGGAGACGCCCGCAAGCTCAACGCTGTTGTCGAAACTCGCGACACCCTCGCAGCGCCCGTTGATCTTCTCGATCCGCCAGACGGGCAATCAGATTGGCGCTATGGCCGGCTCGGTGGCGCTGCCACTGATTGCGTTGTGGAAGCCGGAAGCGGGCTTTTGGTTGATCGCGGCGTTGGCGGTTGTGGCCGTTTTCGTTTTCGCCAAGATGAGTGCTCGCTTTGATCCGGTTGCCCGAGGCGAGGGCCGGTCGCTCGACCTTCGGTCAGCCGGTACAATGGTCTGGCGACATCCAGGCTTGCGGGCGTTGGCGTTCTTGTCGTTGCCGTTCGCATCAATGCAACTCGGTTTGAACGCCTACCTGGTCACCTTCGGCGTCGAGCGCTTGGGGCTGGATCACGTCGCCGCTGGAGTTCTGCTTGCCGTCGCCCAATTCGGTGGTCTTGCCGGTCGCCTATTCTGGGGGTTGGTCGCCGTCAAGTTGATGCCGTCGCGCGCATTGCTGGCGGGCTTAGGTTTCGGCATGAGTGCCGCCGCCGTAATCATGGGGCTGGCCGGGCCGCATTTGGGCTATCCAGTACTGGTCAGCGCGGCTTTCCTGTTCGGGTTGACTGCGAGCGGTTGGAATGGAGTATTCCTTGCCGAGGTCGCCCGGCTCGCGCCGCCCGATCGGGTGGCGGAGGCGACGGGTGCGGTTTTGACCGCGAGTTACGCCGGACTATTGATCGGGCCTGCAATTGTCGCCACAGCTGCCTGGGCAGGAACGCTGTCGTTGAGTTATGTTGTGCTGGCCGTGCTAGCTCTTTTGGCAACATTGCAGTTGCTCAGGTCGCCCCCATGATCGAACTTGATGCCGCCAGGATCGCCCGGGAGGTCAATGCCGGGACACTCGATCCGGTTGCGATGGTCGATGCATTTCTCGCTCGCATTGAGCTGCGCAATGGCAGCTTGAATGCCATTGTGCGGCATGATCCGGCATTGGCGCGGGCAGCAGCAGCATTGGTCGCGGCACGCATTCGCAGCGGTGAGCAACTACCGCTTGCCGGAGTTCCAATCGTGGTCAAGGACAATATCTGGGTCGCTGGCCGTCGCATAAGCCAAGGTTCGCGGCTGTTCGAGGATTTCGTACCGCCAGTAGATGCGATTGCGGTCGAGCGGTTGCGATCGGCAGGTGCGGTCATCATCGGGATCGGCAATTCGCCGGAGTTCGCGGCCAAGGGCCAGACGAACTCGCCGCTACATGGGCTCGCGCACCATCCCATGGACTTGTCGCTCACCCCCGGTGGTTCGTCGGGCGGGAATGCGGCCGCGGTGGCCGCCGGTTTTGCGCCAATCGCTCTTGGTACAGACGGCGGCGGCTCAGGCCGGCGACCACCCGCACATACTGGCATCGTCGGCTTCAAGCCGTCGTTCGGCGCCATTCCCTACGGTCCAGGCTTCCCCGAGCCGTTCTGGGGTGTCGCGGTGATCGCGCCGATGGGCCGGACGGTTGGTGATGTTGCGATGCTGTTCGAGGCCATTGCCGGCAGTGATCCGCGCGATCCGGAAACCGCGGAGATCGAGGACGCCCGCACTATCGATGCACGTCGCCTGCGGGTTGCTTTTGCACCAACGCTCGGCATGAATGTGCCTGTCGATACAGATGTGGCGCGCGCAATCACGTCCGGTGTCGAGCGCTTGCAGCAAGCCGGCTGGGATATCACGCGCACCGATCCGAAATGGCCACCGGGCGTCACCGAGGCCTCATTCATGGCAATGCAAGCAGCCGGTTTGGCAACCTTGCACGGTGACGCCTTCAAGGCGGATCGATCGCGGTTTGACCCCGACATTGCCGGACAGATTGAACGTGGGCTGTCGCTTCCGGGTTCTGAGGTCGCGGCCGCACTTGAAGCAAGCCAACTGGTCAAGCGCAGCCTCGCTGGTTTCTTCCGCGACTTCGACCTGCTGTTGTGTCCGACGGCGCCATGCGTCGCGTGGAGCGCTGATCGCCTGGGCCCCAGCCATATCGGTGGCGTCGAGGTATTGCCGCGCGGGCATGCGGTGTTCACGCCGTTTTTCAATCATGCGCTGACACCGGCAATCTCGATCCCTTGTGGACAGGGGCGCGATGGCCTGCCGGTCGGGCTACAGATGATTTCGCGGCGCGGCGCGGACCGCATGGTCCTGACCGCCGCCCAACATGCCGAAGCGATCCTCGCCGGCATCAACGCTTATGATAGGTGCAAAATCTAGCCATGCGCATACTGCTACTCAATCCAAACACGACAACGGCGGTCACGGACCGGCTGATGTCGACCGCGCAGAAAGTCGTCTCGGTGGGCACGACGCTGGTGCCGGTAACGGCGACGCGTGGCGTGCCGTATATCGCGACGCGGGCCGAGGCGCAGATTGGCGGCGCGATCGCGCTCGAAATGCTGGCGGAAAATCACGGTCGGGTTGATGCGGCGATCATCGCGGCGTTTGGCGATCCGGGACTTCTTGGCGCACGCGAGTTGTTCGATATTCCAGTGGTTGGCATGGGCGAAGCGGCGATGCTGACGGCTTGCATGCTTGGCCGCCGTTTTGCGATTGTCACTTTCGCGATGGCGCTGGCGCCTTGGTATCAGGAGTCCGTCGACATCTTGAATTTGACTGCGCGTTGCGCTGGCATCCGCATGCTCGACGGCACCTTCAAATCGATCACCGGCGTGCAGGAAGAAAAGGAAGATCTGCTGGTCGAGCTGTCGCTGCGCACCATTGCCGAGACCGATGCCGATGTCATCATTTTCGGTGGAGCGCCGCTGGCCGGTCGGGCGGAAAAGGTGCGCGACCGCATTCCTGTACCGGTGGTCGATCAGATGCAGGCAGCGGTGAAACAGGCCGAAACCCTGGTTGCATTGAACGTCCGCAAGGCCACGACAGGTACCTTTCGTCGTCCGGCGGCGAAGGCCACGACAGGGTTACCCGAGGCCCTTGCTCGTCGCATCGAACACAAGGACATTTAATCGCACAGGTTCGGCCTGATGAGCCGCCGTTTTGCTGTTAGGCGGCGAAACGTCGAAGTGGACCAATCAGGCACCTTGTCTATGTGGCTTGTTCGGCTTGATGCGCCTTGACCAGTTCCGCCATGCTATTGAATACGAAAGCAGTGTGCGGCATGGCGCCGGGATTCATCGTGGCGCCGAAGCCCTGGTCCCCGTGCCGGCGATAGATCCAGGCCGATGTCAAGCCGACCTTATTCGCGGGGCCGTGGTCGTGGAACATGCTTTCGGCGGTGTGCAGAATTTCTGACTTTTTCACTCCGATCGAGGTGAGGTTCTCCAGCATGTACTCAAAATTGCGGAGGTCGGGTTTGTAGGTGCCGATGTCCTCGGCGGCGTAGACTGCGTCGAAGTCGACCTGCAGCCGTTTGTTGCTGAGCGCGAAGCTGGCGTTGTCGACGTTGGACAGGATGATGAGCTTGAAGTGCTTCTTCAAGTATTGCAGGGACGTTGACGAATCCGGGAATACAGGCCAATCGCCGACCGAACGGCCGTAGGCGAGGCACTCGTCCCACGACACCGGCACGCACCATTCATCCGCGAGGCGCTTGTAGACGATGGCGAGCAATTCCCGGTAGGTCTTGGCCGGCGTGAACCGCTGCTGCATCGATTCATGTCGCGCATGCGCTTCCAAAATAGCATTGCGGGGGAGCGCCGGCTTCACCCTCGATGTTAGCGGTGTCAGTGCCGCGACCATGCCGGACTCCCAATCGATCAGCGTGCCATAACAATCGAAGGTGAGGGCTTTGAAGTCGGACAGGCGCATGGGAAAGTCTCCTTTGCAGTGGGCGCACCGGCCAGGCGCCAGATCGCGTTTGGGTTGCGATAGGGCGAGGTAGTCACGCTGGTTCCTTCTTGGCTATGTTGTAGACGGTTTATAATTGTTCAGCGTAACGTGGGCAATCGAGCTAACTGCCAGAATTGCCCGAGGACGCGATGACGCCGAGCCCTGATCCGGTCGTGAGCGATGAAATGGTCCCGGCGCGGGCGGGTGTCGTGGTGATCGGTGGGGGTATCATCGGCACCAGCACGGCCTTCGCACTCGCGGAAAAAGGCATCGACGTCGTGCTCTGTGAAAAGGGCGAGATCGGCGCCGAGCAATCGAGCCGCAATTGGGGCTGGTGCCGAACGCAAGGGCGAGACCCGCGTGAAATTGCATTGAGCCTCGAAGCCAATCGCATGTGGGGCGGGCTCAACGCCAAGATCGAGGGGGAGACGGGATTCCGGCAGGAGGGCGTCCTCTACCTGTGCAATAGCGACGCTGATGTCGCCAAGTACGAGGCCTGGCTCGACAAGGCCCGAATCTATCAGGTCGACGCCCGGCTCCTCTCCAGTGCCGAAGTGGACAAGTTGCTCCCCGGCGCCACCCGGAAGTGGGTGGGCGGCCTCTACTCGCCGTCCGCTGGCCGGGCCGAGCCGCAGAAAGCGGCACCCGCGATCGCAATCGGGGCTCGACGGCGCGGTGCGACGATCCTGACCAATTGCGCCGTTCGCGGCATCGAGACAACCGCGGGGCGCGTCAGCGCGGTCGTGACGGAAAAAGGACGCATTATCACCGACAGCGTTGTGCTGGCCGGCGGGGCATGGTCGCGTCTCCTGTGCGGCAACCACGGCATCGATTTCCCACAACTAAAAGTCCGCGGCTCGGTCATGCGAACGGCCCCGCTCGAAGGCGTTCCGGTGCCGTCGGTCGCAGGCGCGGGCTTCTCATTTCGACGTCGCCTAGACGGTGGTTATTCCGTCGCTAATCGCGGTGCATCGGTCGCCGAGATTGTGCCCGATAGCTTCCGGCAGTTCTTCCGCTATATGCCGGCGTTGCGGGCTCAATGGAGCGATCTGCGGTTACGCCTCGGCGAACGCTTTGTAACCGAATTGCGCACCCCGCGCCGTTGGCAACTCGATGCCGTCTCCCCTTTCGAACAGGTGCGCATCCTCGACCCAGAACCGGACACGAGAATCCTCGACGAGGCACTCAAAAATCTGGCGTCGGCCTTTCCCGCATTCGCTGATGCCAAGATCGTCGCAAGGTGGGCTGGCTTGATCGATGTCACCCCCGATGTTGTGCCGGTCATCGGTCCGATCCCGGCCATTCCGGGGTTCTATCTCGCCAGCGGATTTTCCGGCCACGGCTTCGGCATTGGACCAGCCGCAGGACGCCTAATGGCCGACATCGTTACTGGCGACCCACCGATCATCGACCCAAAACCCTTGCGGTTCGAACGCTTTTCCGACGGATCTCCGGCAATCATCCACTGAACACATAGGAAAACACCATGCGATTAATGATGCGTCTACTGATAACCCCGATAGCTATTTGGCTTGCTGTATCCCCTCTCAGCGCGCAGGATTTGCCAGCATTGCCAGACGCGATCAAGAAACAAGGCGTGCTCCGCGCCGGTATCAAATGCGATTATCCGCCGGACGGTTATCTGGACGCACAGGGCAAATCTCAGGGCATCGAGGTCAGCCTCGCCAAGCAAATCGCGGCTTATGCATTCGGCAGCCCCGACAAGGTGGAGCTCGTGTGCGTGACGGCGGCCAATCGCATCCCCTCGCTCCAGGGCGGCAAGATCGACCTGATCGTCGCGACGCTCGGCGTCAGCGATGAGCGCGCGCAGGTAATCGATTTCTCGAACAACTACGCATGGGGCGGCAGCGACATTCTCGTCGACAAGGACAGCCCGATAAAAAGCTTGAAAGAGTTTGCCGGCAAGAACGTGATCGTTATGAAAGGTGCTTGGCAGATCGGCTGGTTTGAAAAGAACGTACCGACCGCACAGCTTCTGAAACTGGATTCAATCTCGGACGGCCTGCAAGCGCTGCTGCAGAAGCGCGCCGATGGTTTCGCCCACGATCTCGACGTGCTTCGGCCGATTTCCCGCAAAAACACACAGGTCAAGTTGATCGGCGAGATCTACCAGCTGGGCTACCGCGCCATCGGCCTCCGCAAGGGTGAGGCTGCGTGGGTGGCCTACGTCAACGCCGCTTTGCAGAAGGCCGGCAAGGATGGGCTGATCGTCCAATGGATCCGCCAGCACGTCGAGCCAGATTTGCAGCAAGTCGTGATCGACGCTTGGGATCTCTCGAAGGTGCCGAAGAACTGAGCGCCTTTGGCAGTTCCCCGCACCGCGAGCGATGGCAATGAAACACAGCTTCGACGTCGCCTACATCATTGCCAGTATCCCAGCCCTCCTCGATGGCCTGCTCATGACCGTGATCGTAAGTGCGATCAGTATCGCGCTTTCGGTACTGATCGGTGTCGCTGGCGCCACGGCCCGCATCTTCAACACGCCGATCCTGTCAAAACTCGCCAGCGGTTACGTCGAGTTCATCCGCAACACGCCGCTGCTGGTGCAGATCTTCTTCATCTTCTTTGGTCTCCCGGCCATCGGCATGAAGATGTCCGTGTTCTGGTCGGGCGTGGTTGCGCTGACGATCTGGGGAGGCGCGTTCAACATCGAGAATTTCCGCGCCGGTTTTCTGTCGGTTGCAAAAGGATTGCGTGAGGCGGCACTCTCGCTCGGCCTCGATCGATGGCAGTACTTGTGGCTCGTGGCGCTGCCCCTCGGCCTCCGCGTGAGCATTCCCTCGGTTCTCAATACGTCGATCTCGGTACTCAAGAACTCGGCTTACTTGCAGGCGATCGGGCTGATGGAGCTGACCTTCGTCGCGATGGATAAACTTGCGACGGATTTCCGTACCCTCGAAATGTTCGCGTCGATCGGCTGCATCTATCTGGTTCTCGTTCTCGCTCTGTCCTGGCTCGTGCGCCAATTCGAACGCGTACTGCAACGCCCCTTCCAGGTGGAGTGAGCGCACCGTGATGTTGCTCGTAGAGAATGCCGGGTTCTTCTTGTCGGGACTGCGCGCCACGATCGAGCTCGCGCTGCTAACGCTGTTGTGCGCGATCGTCGTCTCAGCAGTGGTCGGCTTGATGAGCGTTTCGCGATCAGTTGCCTTGCGCGGTGTCGCCCTTTGCTATGTCGAGTTCTGGCGCGATATTCCGCTGCTGGTGAACATGCTCTTCATATATTTTGGTGCGCCCTTGATCGGCGTGCCGTTGCAACCGTTTGCTGCTGCCCTCCTCAGTCTAACACTATGGGGCGGCGCTAATGGTGCTGAGATCGTGCGCGGCGGCATCAATGCGGTCGGCCACCATCAGTTTACCAGCGCGACAGCACTTGGACTGAAGCGTTGGGAAATCTATCGCTATGTCGTGCTGCCGCAAGCATTGATGCCAATTCTGCCGCCGATGACCGGCCTCTGCACCACGCTCATCCAAGCGACATCACTGGCATCCCTCGTCGGCGTCAACGAGTTCTTCCGCATCAACCAGATCGTGGTCGAGCGCACCACAATGCAACTCGGACACAGCCCGGCGTTCCTCGTCTATGGATTTGCACTGATCGTTTATTTCCTGGTGTGCTCGTCCTTGACCTGGCTCTCGCGACGGCTGGAGGCCCGCCTGCACGAGACCGGCACCAGCGCGGTCGTACCCGGTTTCCGCGAGAGCGCGTAGTGATCGATCTATAGAAAATGGGCAATAACGTGAACTCGACGGCGACCGCAGCCCCGCTTTTCGAGGCAATGGATCTCGTGAAGATCTTTGGCCGCCATCGTGCGCTCGATCGCGTCAGTTGCAGTGTTCGACGCGGCGAGCGGCTCGTCGTCATCGGCCCTAGCGGCTCGGGCAAAAGCACACTGATCCGGTGCCTCAATGGCTTGGTGAAACCAGACGAAGGGACGATCACTTTCGATGGCAACGGCGTCGATCTGAGATCGGAATCAGATTGGCGGCGGTTGCGGCAGCGCGTTGGCATGGTCTTTCAGGATTACGCATTGTTCCCTCACCTCACGGTGCTCGACAACATCGTGCTGGCGCCGGTGCGGGCCGGTCTCTACTCGCAAATGGAAGCCGAGCGCGAGGCGCGCCGCCTGCTCGAGCGCGTGCGGCTCGCAGAGAAGGCGGATACTTATCCAGCCTTCCTGTCGGGCGGACAACAACAGCGTGTCGCCATTGCCCGGGCGCTGGCGATGCAGCCAGAGTTGATGCTGTTCGATGAGCCGACATCCGCACTCGATCCGGAAATGATCAAGGATGTGCTCGACTTCATGGTGCAACTGGCCAACGAAGGCATGACAATGGTCGTGGTGACCCACGAAATGGGGTTTGCACGCGGTGTCGCCAACCGGGTCTTATTCATGGAAGCCGGCCGCATTATTGAAGAAGGCCCGCCGGGCCAAATTTTTGGGCAACAACGCGAGGCCCGGACCCGGGATTTTGTCGGTCGCATCGGTTGAGTGACTTGAAGTGGTCGGATGGCCCTAAGATCTCGTCAGCGTGCCGTTGCAATCGAAGGCATACCTATCCCCTTATCTCCGGCTGACGATCAGGACAGAGGCCTGAGCCGGCGGTACGGCACGGTGTTGTCGACGATCTGACGCATCGTTCTCGGCACCGACGCCACCAGTTGCTCGATGGCGCGGGCGGCGATCCGGCC
>JANLPY010000596.1:0-4681 GCA_031367505.1 Hyphomicrobiaceae bacterium
GGTCGCCGCCCCACGAAACCACGTCGTCCACGCCAGGCGCGGTGCGCAGGATCAGCCGCACCGTCCAGTCGTGCAGCGTGCGCAGGTCCATGGCCGTGAGCTTCTTGTCGGCCGATTCGATCGTGTACCAGAACACCTGACCGAGGCCCGAGCTGTTCGGCCCGAGCACCGGTTCGCCATAGCCCTTGGGCAGGCGCGCTTTGGCCTCCTGCAGCTTCTCGCCGACCAGGCGGCGCGCGAAGTAGATGTCGACGTTGTCCTTGAAGTAGATGCCGACATAGGACAGGCCAAACAGCGACACCGAACGCACTTCCTCGACGCCGGGCAGGCCCGCCATCGCGCCTTCGATCGGTGTGGTGAGAAGCTTCTCGACATCTTCGGCCGCCAGGCCGGGCGACTCGGTGTAGATGTTGACCTGGATGGGTGTCACGTCCGGGAACGCATCGACCGGTACCTGCAGAAACGCCTGAACGCCCAACCCCACGACGATGAGAAATGCGACGAGCACGAGAACCTTGTAACGCAGCGAAGCGTCGACGATGGCATTGAGCATGGTGCTTCCCTCTCAATGCTCGTCGCTGATCTGCGACTTGAGCAGGCGAGCCTTCAGCGCGTAGGCGCCAGCGGTGACCACCTTCTCGCCAGCGGCGACACCGGACTTGATGACGGTGCGACCTGAAAGCTTCTCACCCGGCTCGATGGCCCGTGCTTCATAGCCGCCGTGCTCTTCAACGAAGATCGTCGGCTGACCTTGCAGCAGCAGGATCGCCGCGTCGGGCACCGACAGTGCCTCGCGTTTGGCGCCATTGGTGTCGATCATGGCGGTGGCGAACATCTCGGGTTTGAGCCGACCGTCCTTGTTCTCGACCTCAATGCGTGCTGGGATCGTGCGCGTGTCCTTGTCCAGCATGCTGGCGATGTAGGTAACGCGGCCGGTGAAGCGCTCGCCGGGATAGGCCGTCACGGTCACGGTCGCTGCAGAGCCAACCCGCACTTTGGACAGAGTGTCTTCGGTGAGATTGGCCTCGATCCAGACCTTGGACAGGTCGGCGACCGTGAACAGCGCTTCGCTCGGCGTGCCCAGTTCGCCGACGATGGCCTTCTTCTGGATCACGGTGCCGGTCAGCGGCGTGGTCAATGCAAACGTCGAGTTCGCTGCGCCGTCGGATCGGGCTGATCCGCCCAGCAAGCGCAGCTTGTCCTGCGCGGCACGCAACTCGGCAGATGTCTTCTCGAGTTCGGCTTTGGCTCGAAGGAAGTCGCGCCGCGGAATGATCTCGTCGGCGGCCAGTGCCTCTGCCCGCTTGAAGTCCGCCTGTGCAACACGCTGGCTCGACTGCGCAAGCGACAGCGCAGACTGCGCATCGCCGATGGCGAGGCTGTCGAGCACCGCCAGCGATTGGCCGGCCTTGACCTGCGCGCCCAAGCTCGCGGTCACCTTCACGATGCGACCCTCGACCCGCGGCGCGACACGCGCGATGCGGTCCTGGTTCGGGCGGATAGTGGCAGTGACGGTGATCGCATCGGCGAAAGCTTGCTGCGCCAGCGGCTCGACCTGGATGCCGGCGCGCTGGGCTTCCTCGGCAGAGAGCTTCAGACCCCCGGCTTCCTTTCCGCCTTCGGCCTTCGGGGCTTCCTTTGCTTCAGCCGCCGCCTTTCCCTCGGCGGGCTTGCCGCCGCCGCAGGCTGCAAGGGCTGACAGCAAAACGGCGGTGCCCAGCAGCGTGAGCACACGTCGGGCGGCAACGGGCGCATAGGATTTCGAGTTGTTCATTGCAGTGTTCCGTCGATGGGGTAACCGGCCGCCGCCTCAAGGGCATGGCGTGTGGCGTGGTAGTCGGAGAGGGCGTCGTTGAGGTCGCGTCGCGCATCGAGTGCCTGGCGGCTGACGACGATCAGTTCGAGCAGGCCGATCTGGCCGGCACGTTGCGACTTCACGGACAACTGCTGGTTGTCGATGAGCGCGGGCAGCATCGAGCCCTGCAGCCTTCGCACGCGCGATTCGAGGCTGGTCAGCTTCAGCCACAGCGAGCTGACCTTGGCGCGCGTGTCGCGCAGCGCGGCTTCGCGTTCGATCTGCACCTGGCTCAGGTCGGAGCGAGCTTGGCCGATGCCGCTCGCGTTGCGCTTGAACAGGGGCAGCGGGACTGACAGTGTCAGCGTCGTCAAACGCTCGCGGGCATCGCCCGGGCCTTCGCGGCCGATGTTCAGGCCAACGGTCACGGCCGGGTAGACACCGGCCTGCTCCAGCTTCAGCTTGGAGGTCGCGCTGTTCTCCCGGTCGCGCAACGCGCGCAGCCTGGGCTGCGCATCGACGGAAGCCATCAGATCCCCGAGCGTGAGGCCACGCTGAGGCGCGGACAGGTCGCCGACCGCTTCGGGCAGGCGGGTGGGAGGCAGTTGCAACGTGGCCGCCAGGTCGGTGCGTGCGTCGAGCAGTTGTTCTTCGGCAAGAGCAAGCTGGTTGCGCGCACGCTCGGCTTCGACGGTCGCGATGTTGGCGTCGAGCTTGGTGCCCTCCCCAGCCACGCGGCGCCTCTGGATTGCCGCTGCCGTGTCATCGAACAGATTGACGGCTTCGCGTTCGAGCGCAACGCGTTGCTGCAGCGCGAGTACCCGATCGAAACGCTCCAAGGCAGCCGCGCGTGCGACCTGTCGCGCGTCTTCGATCTCAGCGCGAAGGGCTGAAAGCGCGGCCGATGCGGCCTCTCTGCGGTGGCCGCGTTGCCCGGCGATCTCCAGCGTTTGTGAGAGGCCGGCGCTCCATTCACGGCGGTTGTCTTGCGACTGGCCCGCGATGGGCACAGACCGACGTATCTGGTCCACCGACAACTGCGGGTTGCTGGCGAACAGCGCGTTGGCGTCGGACTGCGTGCCCTCGGCCGCCGCGAGTTGGGCTTGCTTGGCCTTCAGCGCGGGGTTGGCGGAGTCGACAAGCGCCAGTGCCTCCTGCAACGACAACGCTTGCAGTGGAGTCGGCCCAGCGGCTTGCGCAGGCGGCGACAGATTCGGGGACGGCTGTGCGTGACCCGCGAACGGAATGAACAGAATGGCGCCAGTGGCTGCCGTGGCAACGGCCATCGCGATGGCATGCGCCAGCGTCTTCGATCGCATCGAACTCTCCTCGTTGTGGAAAACAACAGACCGGAAGAATTCGGCGAGAAGTCGGTGCTACGCGGGGGTGTGGTGCTGCCCGTTCATGCAGGGACGATCTCGCCGAATCAGGCGGCGAGAGTCCAGTTGGGGCGTTCGATCAGATCGGGAATGTGAGGCGAATGCCCCGCTGTAGCGGTGCCTGCAAGATGTTGTGCAGCCTCGATGTCGCAGCGCGAAGACAGCTCCGAAGGCAGTGGCTGGGCACATCCCATGTGGCAATAGTCACAGTCGAAATCTTCGCCCGCCAGGGAGCCCTTCTTGTCGGGCGTGCACTCGCCCGACGCAGGTATCGACTTGCCCTGGTGCTTGTGCGTGTGGTGCCCGAAGTGGTTGACGCCTTGCCCTTCTTCGTGCTGGCAAAAACTGGCCGCCGCACCCCAGGCGAACTGGAGTGGCAGCCAAAACAGCAGAAGGATAAGCAGAGCGCGACGCACGGTGCGAGTCTATCAATGACAAGTGTCTGAATGAAGAATGGCTGCGCGCCTCATGCCTCGACCCGCACCTTGAGCAGGCGCAACCCGTTGGCAACTACCAGCAAGGTCGCACCCAGGTCGGCAAACACCGCCATCCACATCGTCGCGCTGCCGAACAGAGCAAGCACCAGGAACACGGCCTTGATGCCGAGCGCCAGGCTGATGTTCTGCCACAGCACCGCGTGCGTCTTGCGCGACAGGCGGATGGTCTCGGGGATGCGCCGCAGGTCGTCGTTCATGATTACCACGTCGGCCGCTTCCATCGCCGTGTCGGTGCCGGCGGCCCCCATCGCAAAGCCGAGATCGGCCCGAGCGAGAGCCGGTGCGTCGTTGATGCCATCGCCCGTCATGGCCGTGGCGCCGTGCCGCTTCTGAAGGCCCTGAATGGCAGCGAGCTTGTCCTCGGGCAGCAGGTTGCCTTGCGCTTCCTCGATGCCTGCTTGGGCGGCGATGGTCTTGGCGGTGGCCTGGTTGTCGCCCGTCAGCATGACGGGGATGACACCCAGTTCCTTCAACTCCGCAATGGCCTGCTTCGAAGAAGCCTTGATGGTGTCGGCCACCGCAAACAGTCCCAGCACACCGTCGGCGGACGCCAGCAAGGTCACGGTGCGGCCGGCCTCTTCGTGCGTCTTCAACTGCGCTTCCAGCGCCGCACTGCACTGCCCGCGCTCCTCGATCAAGCGATGGTTGCCGAGGACGTGATCTCGGCCCTCAACCTGGCCTTGAACGCCACGGCCAGCCAAGGCCTTGAAGTCGGTCACTGCGACGCCTTCGACGCTCAACCCGACGGCGATGGCCTTGGACACCGGGTGATCCGAGCGCGCAGCCAGACTTGCCGCGAGCAAGACGACCTGCGACTTCTCGACAGAAGAATGCAGTGCGACGAATTCGACCAGCTGTGGTTTGCCTTCGGTGATCGTGCCGGTCTTGTCGAGCGCGATGGCCTTCAGATTACGCGCGTCTTCGAGGTAAGTGCCACCCTTGATCAGGATGCCGCGACGCGCCGCGCTCGCCAAGGCGCTGACCACCGTCACGGGTGTCGAGATCACCAG
>JANLPY010000603.1:0-1739 GCA_031367505.1 Hyphomicrobiaceae bacterium
CGCCAACGCCGGAAAAGGCGCTGGCCGGTATTCGGCGCGTCGTCAGCGACGTGGTGACCGATATGAAGTCTGCGGGAGAACCCGTACCAGAAGCGCTGTCCGAAAGGAAATTCAGTGGACGCTTCATGGTTCGCGTTCCGGCCCAGGTTCACCGGACGCTTGCCACCGAGGCGGCCGAGCAGGGGGTTAGCATCAACCGACTGGTATCAGCCAAATTGGCTGCGTAAATTCCCGGCCTTGCCGATCAACCTGCGACCTCAGGCCACGGGTCATGGTCACGGGCTGCGTTTGATCGTCCCCGACATTCTCCCGCCGCGAAATCCACATTGGCTCGCCGCTCCCCGCGGGCTTTGAACGGGCGTGCAGAGATTGAACCGGCCCCCTTTTCTCTCGCGCGAAAAGGGCGTCCATATCGACGGTGCCAGCGACCGGCCGGTGCAGTGGTACTTCGACAATCTGTTGCCGGAAGAAGCGATGCGCGGGGTCCTGGCCTCCGAGGCAAAACTGAATTCGGAAGATTCCTTTGGAATGCTGGCTTACTTCGGAGGCGTGGCGTCTACGGCAACATGGAGACGGCGGTCGCCGAGGTCAACAAGGGCACGGGGCGTGTGGTCAACGGACGGTTTGACGTGATGTGCGCGCGCTACCAGTTTGACGCCGACTTCTGCAACCGCGCCTCGGGCCAGCAGAAAGGCGTGGTGGAGAAGAACATCCAGGATAGTCGCCGACGCATCTTGCTTGATGTGCGCAATCTCGCCACTTATCCTGGATCGCTGCGGCCAAACGGCGAGGCGAGCGCCTGGACCGACTTGATGTCCAAGGGAGCGACATCGACGGAATCATCGAATTGGTCGATCGAGCATCTCCCGCAAGCTGAAACCACGGACCGGGCGATTCGCTCGGTGAGCCACCAGGTGAGCGGGGCGAAATTTCCGGTTCACGGCGATCTGTCCGGAATCGACGTCACCGCCTCCAAGGTCGATCAACCGCGGGTAAAGAAGTTGGCGAACCTGTCGTTCACCGACTCGCTGGACAAAGTGAAGGTCAATAACCAGTGATTTGGTAGACTGATACGCGGTTGCCGATTCACAACGCGGCAACCAGTCCTGGGGCAATATTCAAACGGCGCCAACAGCCGCTGCGGGAGCATTGCGCAGGTATCGGATCCTCCTGTAGCGCAAGACGAGACAAGGCAGACATCACATGACGATATGCGAACAACCCATCATGGATCGCTCCGTGTGGCTGGCGAAGGATTACGAAAGCGATCGTTCATGGCTGTACGTGTTGAGTGCCGCGGATCTTCATGAACTCGACAGCGCACTGCTCGCTGTCAAGGCAAGAGGCATGGCGCCGCCTCACTACGGACGCGAAGACTTCGTGATCCCAGGGCTGGGAGCGCGTCTCGAGACATTCGGGCATGAACTCGACCATGGCTGCGGCTTCTTCGTGATCCGCGGGCTGCCGATCGAGCGCTACAGCCTGGATGACATCAAGGCCATCTACTGGGCGATCGGCACACACCTCGGCAATCCCGTTTTGCAGAACAAGGCCGGCGATCTGGTCTCGCATGTTGAAGACCGGGGCGACGACTACAGCATGCCCAACATACGGCTCTACAGCACAGCCGCAGCGGCCAGTCCACACAACGACCCGAGCGATGTCGTCGGGCTCTTGTGCGTACGTACGGCGCCGATGGGCGGGGCCAGCATGATTGCCAGCGCAACGGCCATCTACAA
>JANLPY010000438.1:0-3726 GCA_031367505.1 Hyphomicrobiaceae bacterium
GCTTGGCAAGCGTGCAGTTAGCGCCGATACCGCATTGCGCCTGGCTCGCTATTTCGGTACCTCTGAGCAATTCTGGATGGGACTACAGTCCGATTACGACTTGGAAGAGGCCCGCAAGCACCTCGGCCGAAAGATTGACGGCATCGCACGGGCGGCGGCCTGAGGCCGTTTTAGACAGGTATCCCCTTGCGGGGCACGTAGTCACGACTGTCACGACTACGACGCGCGGCGAAAATCTCGCCGGCATGAGTGCGGTGGCGGAGGTCACCATGAACCGCGGCGTCACACCGCTATGAGCGGCGACGTAAAAAGAGATGAAGGTTGCAAGAGTTCGACGCAGCTTTTTTGAGCAAGAGCCTCTTGAGGTGGGCCGATCGCTCATCGGCATGGAGCTAGGTTCGGAATTGTCCGCGGGGCCGTGTGGCGGATTGATTGTCGAAACCGAAGTGTATGTCGGTCCGGACGATCGGGCGTCTCATTCCTGGAACGCCCGTAGAACAACTCGTACCGAGGTTATGTTTGGTCCTCGTGGCCACGCATACGTATTTCAGATCTACGGCATGCACTACTGCTTCAACATAGTCGTTGGTGCAGGGCGAATCCCTGCGGCGGTGTTGATCAGGGCGCTGCGGCCGACGTTCGGGTTGGAAATCATGGCGGACAACCGCGGCCTTTCAAGCGTGCCGGCAAACCTGCGGCAGCTCACATCCGGCCCGGGACGATTGGCGAAGGCCCTCGGCATCGATCGCCAGGCGAACGGGTTGGATCTATGTCATGCGCTACTGTGGGTTCGGGGCTCTGCGGTTGGACGACGTCTGGTCGCTGCCCATGGCATCCAGCCCGGGACCCGTATCAACGTAGATTATGCCGGGGACTGGGCTAAGCGAAACTGGCGATTTACCCTCTCGGGGGATCGATTTGTCAGCGCTTGACGGCGATTGGGTATGGCTCACACTCATCGGTAAAGATTGAGTTCAAGGACATCGGTGACCGTCGCGCTTCGCTATGCCGGGGGCAGCCCGGCGGCTGGTCACTGTATTGCGCTCGCCAAGAAAATCGAAGATTTCAGTGAAGGCTAACTTGATTAAACAGAAAATTCTTGAGTCTCTTTGGCCTTCCCTCAGTCCTGAGTCCCACGTCCTGAGTCCTGCCTTCAAGCACTCAGTCATGCCCTTCCTCGACTTTCTCGCCTTCACCCAACCTGAGTCCCGCGTTCTGAGTCCTGCCTTTACGCCGGCCCCCCAAACCTTCCTGGTCAGGGGTAAACTTTCCTCCAACCTAGGGAGGATGCAATGGCAAACCCAGTATTCGTGGCGGCGATCGCCGCACTCGTGATTCTGTTCGCGCCCCGGCCCGCGGCCGCCCACGACGACGACGCGGCGGAAATGAAGCCGGGCGAGGTCATCGGCACGGTGCATTTCCCGTCGACCTGCAACGAGCCGGCGCAACACGAGCTCGACCACGCCGTCGCGCTTTACCATTCCTTCTGGTTCGATCCCGCTAACCAGGCCTACGACAAGGTTCTCGAGCTCGACCCGACATGTGGCATTGCGTATTGGGGACTGGCCCTGTCCGCGCTCGGCAATCCGTTTGCGTGGCCGGCGCCGGTAAAGGCGATGCAGGCAGGCGCGGGCTATATCGCTAAAGCGCAGCAGGTCGGCGCGCGTAGCCAGCGAGAGCAGGGCTTCATCGATTCGCTCGCCGCCATGTTCGCCGACTGGCAGGGCACGGATCACCGGCCGCGCGCTCTCAAGTGGGAAGCGGGCATGGAGAAAGTCGCGGCCGCCAATCCCGACGACACCGAAACCCAGATCTTCTACGCGCTCGCCCTGATCGCCAACGCACAGGCCAGCGACAAGACGTTCGCCAACCAGATGAAAGCCGGCGCAATCCTGCAGCCCATGTTCGAGAGCCGCGCCGACCATCCCGGCGCCGCGCATTACCTGATCCACGCCTACGACTACACCGCGCTGGTTGAGAAGGGGCTGCCCGCGGCGCGGCGCTATGCCGCCATCGCGCCTTCCGCACCGCATGCGTTGCACATGCCCGCGCACATCTTTACGCGGTTGGGCCTTTGGGAAGATTCCATCGAGACCAACGCCGTATCGGCTAAGGCGGCGAAGGCGGAGATGCAGTCGACCTCGCTGAGCATCGGCTCCTACAATGCCCTGCACGCGATGGACTACATGATGTACGCCTACCTGCAGCGCTCGCAGGACGGGGAGGCATTGCGCATCCTCAACGAAGTGTCCGCAATCCAGAAGCTCGATGCCTCCAATTTTGCGGCGGCGTATGCGCTGGCCGCGATCCCCGCGCGCTATGCACTCGAGCGCCGGGACTGGAAAGCGGCGGCGCAACTCGAGCTGGCGCCGAAGGACATGCCCTGGCAGCAGTTCCCCCAAGCCGAGGCCGTGAATGTCTATACCCGCGCGATCGGCGCGGCACGCAGCGGCAAACGAGATGCCGCGGCTGCGAATATCGCGCGCCTGAAGCAACTGCAGGCAGAGCTGCAGAAAATGAAGCTCGCGTACTGGGCGCAACAGACCGAGATCCAGATCACTGCGGCTTCCGCGTGGCTCGCATTCGCCAACGGCAAGAATGATGACGCGCTCGCCACCATGCAAAAGGCGGTCGAGCTGGAAGCGAACAGCGAGAAGCATCCCGTGACGCCCGGTCCCCTGATACCGGCTCGAGAACTGCTGGGAGAAATGCTGCTGGAGATGGGCAAGCCGGCTGAGGCTCTCGCCGAGTTCTCGCGCGAATCGGCAACTGAAACCAATCGTTTTCACGCCATCGCCAACGCTGTCCGCGCCGCCGAGCAGTCCGGCGATCATCAGATGGCACGCGCTCTCGCCGATCAGCTGCTGGAACTGACGGCAAAGCGGGACACCGACCGACCGGAGGTGTTGCAGGCGAAGTTGTTGTTGAGCATGTAGTGCGGCCGGCCGGAGGGTGCCCGGCTTTGAATTGGTTAATGTGCCCTAAGCACAGAGAATTCTTGGAGCAAGCGGAGCGACAAGGGGGTCGTCATTCGCCAATAGACGGTCATGGGTCGATTTCCTTCAGCGCTCTCCAGAGTCACCGGCCCGCACACGCGATATGGATCGGCCTTCTTGCTACGGACGAATAATTGGAATTTCCAACCATTCGTGGGGCTTTCAAGGTAACGGCGACCGCCCGCGGTGTCTGGACCAGCTGCGTTTTGTGACTGCCAATGAAACCGCTCCGCACTGATGGCGTAGTCACGGTATGCAATCCGATCGTGATAACCCTCGCTCTTATCTAAGGTCACGAACAAGAGCTCAGTCTTGCGGTCATGCAATGGTAGTACGCCAGCTTGGAACGGTACACGACGGTCGGGTCGGAGCCAGCCCACTGCAGTCAATATTTCGCGTGCCGTGTACGACGCATGCAAGCAAATAGGAGTGTCTTCTAGCCCAGGCGTTGGCCGGCGGGGCAGCGAGCTTTTCGCCAGTAGCTGTGCTGCCAACTCTCCCAACTCCGCCCGAACATCCGGAATGGACTGAACCCTCGCAGCAAACTCCTCACCTGTTCCAATTTGATGATGTTGCGCGTCAATCTGGTAGGCCAGCATTTGTAGCAAAAGCCGCTCGCGATCAGTATGAGGTGCGTAGCAGACGCCGGATTCCGAGACTTTCAACAAAATATTGATTCGGTCAAAATCATCGACATGCTGCAAGTCTCCAAATCGACGTGACAGGTACT
>JANLPY010000672.1:0-1726 GCA_031367505.1 Hyphomicrobiaceae bacterium
GGCGAAGGAGATGACATGAGCCGCAAGACCATCGCCGTCGGCAAATCCATCGCCACTTGGCGCAAGGACCCCGACTTTGTCGAAGCCTATGATGCGCTGGAGGAGGAGTTCGCCTTTGCCTCGGAAGTCATCGCCGCCCGCGCCCGCGCTGGGCTGAGCCAAGCCGAGCTCGCCGAGCGAATGAAAACGAGCCAAAGCGCGATCGCGCGCCTCGAAAGTGGTCGCTCACGACCCTCGGTCCGCACCCTCGAAAAACTCGCCGCCGCCACGGGAGCAAAGCTGCGCATAAGCCTGAGTGCCGCATAGCGCGGGTCAACCTCGAGCATTCGCCTAATTTGTCTTGTGTTCCCTGAATTCCTGCAGTGTCACCGGAATTCCTGAGGTAGTTTACGTCAAGCCGGAACTGCCCCTTGGCATTCGCACAATGAACAGGCCCTCTCTTTCCAGCGCGCTCAGAATATCATCGACAAGCTGCTCAGGATCGAGTCGTTCTTCTGCGGGATCGCGCTCCAAAGTTCTCACTGATGTGAGTATGCAGCGCTTACCCTCAGGATCATGTTCGGGACTACGCGCCATTAGAACTTTCGCTCCCTAGCCACAGTGCAGCTTCCTCTCCACACAATCTGACCCTGTAAGGCCGGGATGTTGCTATAGCCGACATAGGAACCGTCCAATCGGTTAATCGCGCTACGAACAACCGGGCTGGTCCAAGTTACCGCGTCGGTGTTGAACGTTGCTGCCCGCGTTCTGGCTACCCCACCCGAAGTCACGTCCGCTCTCCCGTGCTTCTCATAGAGTGCGATGCTGAACGGCTCGTTGTTAACCGTGCATGCCAATAGGGCGGGGCTTTCATCGGTAGGCGGCGGCGAGGCTGGCTGCTCCGTCGCGAGCGCTGCTTCGACCTGAGTATCAATTTCAGATTGCGCTGCCGCAGCAGATTCTGCCGCTCTCTCCCCCCGTCGTTTCTCACGATCAGCTGCGATTGCCGCGCCGAGGTTTTGGAATGCGCGGTTGTTGTTCTCTTGGTTCTGTTGCTGGTTTTGCTCCAAGGTGGGTTGCGTCCGCGACGTGCACTGAACGCCGTAGCCTACAGCGGTGCAGTTTGTTGTCGTGGTTTGAGGATGGGCAGCGCTCGTGACTGCCAAGGCCGCCAGTCCAAGAAGTATCTTACGCATCTACAACCCCCTTTGCCGCGCTTCTATATAACAAAAACTTCGATGCTCGGAAGCGTAGATTTCGGTGCCAGTTTACTAAGTGATGAAACTCGAATTACGGTGTTGGCGTCACAAATCCGCCCGCTCGCTTCTGTCGTCCTTTAGCGAGTCACGCCGCTTCAGCAATCCGCTCGGCAGGCCGGATCGCCTCTAAATCATCGGCCATTGCTCGCTCGGCCACGGCAAGGTCGTAGCGCGCCTGCAAGTTCAGCCACAGGTCGGGGCCGTTGCCGAGGTAGCGGCCGAGGCGCAGCGCGGTGGCGGCAGTGATCGGCTTCCTGGCGTTCATGATGTCGTAGAGGTGCTGGCGCGAGATGCCGAGCGCCTTGGCGACGGCGACCGTCGGCAGCCCCAGCGCGGGCAGGACGTCGCGGCGAAGGATGGTGCCGGGATGGACCGGCCGAAGCCCGGCGAGAAGCGAGTTGGTCATGAAACGGCCCTCCTTGGCCACAATACTTACCATTAGTGATAGTCTTCGAGATCAACATCGTCCGCATCTGGCGCTTCAAACG
>JANLPY010000692.1:0-20169 GCA_031367505.1 Hyphomicrobiaceae bacterium
TCGCAAACCGCTTCTCGAATGCCACGGCGGTCTTCGGGAAATCCCGCCACAGATCGTCTTTGTGCTCGTCCGACATGCTCTATCTCCTTGATGGACAAAGCTGACGACATCATTGCGCCGTAACTAAGGAGACAGGTATGGACCGGGTTGATGCCTGACATTTCAGACCGGGCTGATACCTGACACTATTCGCATTGCGGTGTCTACTCCCCCTCACTCCCCCTTCACGTACGGCTCGACTGGCCCGGATACCTTGACCGTCATCGCATTACCGGCGCGGTCTTTGGCGACGCCGGCGGCTAACCGCACCCAGCCTTCGCTGACGCAGTATTCCTCGACGTTGGTCTTCTCGACCCCGCGAAACTTGATGCCGATGCCGCGCGCCAGCAGCTCCTCGTTATAGAACGGGCTCTTCGGATTGACGCTGAGGCGATCAGGAAGCGTCGTTGCCGCAGACTGGGAAGCGGTCGGCTCGGTAGGTGTATCGGTCATTGCAACTCTCGCTGGTATGATCTCATCCGACACGAGATAGCCTTCTCCGCGCAGATTGCCAACCAGCGTTACGCGATCGGTCGATTGTCGGACGCCAGAAGTCGGCGTAGTCTTGCGGGATGACAAGCAAAATCAACGACATCACCGGCGTTCTGCTCGCTGGCGGACAATCCCGGCGCATGTTCCCCGGCCAAGCCGGCGGCGATAAAGCGCTGCGCGATCTGGCCGGCAAACCCATGATGGCTCACGTGATCGAGCGTCTGGGCCGCCAAGCCGGCCGGTTGGTGATCAATGCCAACGGCGATCCCGCGCGGTTCGCACAGTTCGGTCTTCCGGTCGCCCCCGACACGATCGATGGCTTCGTAGGCCCGTTGGCGGGTGTGCTCGCTGGGATGCGGTGGAGCCAGGTTCACATGCCCTCGGCGACCCACATAGCGACGGTATCGACGGATGCGCCGTTCATTCCGCTCGATCTCGTCGCGCGCCTCGCTGCCGGAGTTGTAGATCGCCCGCGCGCCATTGCCATCGCGCGCTCGGGCGGCGAATTGCACCCCGTGATCGGCTTATGGCCGGTGGCCCTCGCCGACGATCTGGAAGCAGCCCTGCGCGACGGCGTTCGCAAGGTGCTGGCCTGGACCGATCGGCATGGTACACAAGCCGTCGACTTCGAATTCATCGCAATGGCCGGACGCCAGATCGACCCGTTCTTCAATGCCAATCATCCAGACGAACTCGATGAAGCCCGTCGTCTCCTGCAAAGTTGAACCCGCGCGATGACATCCCCGCGCCTCGTCGCTAGTCATTCACCGTTGATCGGCATTGCCGGCTGGAAGAACTCCGGCAAAACGACGCTCGTTACGAGATTGGTGACGGAAATCTCCGGCCGCGGTTTGCGCGTGGCGACGATCAAGCACGCGCATCACAGCTTCCAGATCGACGACGGCGAGACCGATAGCGCCCGCCACCGCCGCGCTGGCGCATCGCAAGTGGCAATCGTCTCGCCGTCACGATGGGCCGTCGTGCGCGAGTTGGGCGATTTGGCCGAACCCAAGCTCGAGGAAATCATTGCCCGCCTCGAGCCGTGCGACCTGATTATCGTCGAGGGCTACAAGCGGGCCCCCATCCCGAAGATCGAAGTGCGGCGGACGGCATCGCTCGACAAGGGACATTTGTCTGACGGCGATCAATACATCATCGCGATCGCGGCCGACCATCCAATTCCAGATGCGGTGCTCCCGGTGTTCGACCTGGATGCGATCGCGCGCATCGCCGACTTTATCTTAGGCCGGGTTACCGCATGATCACTCTGCGCTTGGTGTGCTTCGCGCTGATCGCGGCGCTCGGATCGGCCACCGCGTTGGCGAAGAAACCGAAGCTGCCACCTGGTCACGATCCAGGCGGCCAAGCCATTATCATCCTGACCACCGGCATCGACTACACTCAGCCTGAGCTTGCGGCGCGGCTTGCGCGCGATGGCGAGGGCGACCTGATCGGCTGGGACACGATCGATGGCGACAACCGGCCATTCGCAACCGATGGCGAAGGCACGGCCCTTGCGATCGCGCTTGGCAATGCTCCTGGCGTGCGGATCGTTGTCATTCGCATCGATCCCAACAAGGCTGCGAGCCTTATGACCGCCGTCCAGTTCGTCGCACGGATGCCGGGTCGCGTCATCGTCATGCCTCAGCTGCCCGGCGAGGTGGCCCTTCGCACGCCGCTGTTCACTGCATTCGGACAGCTCGCCGATCGCACGTTTATCGTGCCTGCCGTGCCACTCGATGACCCAAACAAATCGCCGGCGATCGTTCTGCCGGAAAACGTGCTCACCGTTGCCGCCAGGACAAGCCCAGCCGATTCGACGGCGTATGCTTTCTCCCGGGGACAACTCATTCTGGATGTTATGTCGCCATCGAACGCGGTGGCAGAGTTTCTGCCGGCCCTTTTCGCCTGCAGCAGCACTGAAATAGCGCAACTTTCAGTGTTAGCGCCCAAGCTCAGGAGGTTGACCGGCGCGTTGCCACGTCCGAACAGCAAATCGACGGCGCCTGCCGCGTGCCGTATATCGGTTGTGCCGCAGTAGTGGGCGCCCATACAATCGCCGGAATGATCCGGCATTGGCTTTTACATTCTCCCGTGGAGTAAACTCCACTGGTTATTTACGTTTCAGAACCCGTCATTTAAGTGATTGTCATGAGCCAAGTATTTCGCCCCATTCCGCGACGCGTACTCGACGCTGGCGCGGGCCCTCGATCGAGTTCGCGGCTACATCCGGTTTTTGCCGGTTGGACCGTGGTTCGTCTCGACATCAATGCGGCGGTCAAGCCTGACATCATCGGTACAATTACCGATCTCAAAGCGCAGATTCCAAATGGATCATTCGATGCCGTGTGGTCGTCGCACAACATCGAGCACCTCCACACATTCGAGGTGCCAGCTGCACTCGCCGAATTCAAACGCATCCTGAAGCCCGATGGTTTCGCATTCATCACCTGTCCCGACCTTGAGCAAATTGGCAAACTGATTGCGGGCGGCGACGTCGAACGTACGGTTTATCAATCGCCCGCCGGGCCGATAAATGTGCTCGACATGCTATTCGGACACTCGGCTTCGATCGCACGCGGCAATACCTATATGGCGCACAACACCGGCTTCACCGTTGCGCGGCTCGGTGCGGCACTACAGGCGGCCGGGTTCTCCGAATCCTGGGTCGCCGCCGGATCAGCGATCGATCTGTGGGCGACGGCGTTGATGCCGAAGACAGACAAGCGCCAACTTCAGGCCATGCTTGCCAAGACCGACCAACGATTCCTGGCGAGCGCCTGACACGATCATGGATATCCTTTTCGTCCACAATAATTTTCCAGCACAATTCAGAAATCTAGCGGCGACATTGACGCTCTATCCTGGCATCCGGGTGGGGGCGATCGGGTCGCGCGGATCGTCGGACGTGGAGCGGGTGCGGCTGCAGCGCTATTCACTCGAGGCAACCGACGTCGCCGAGACCCACCCTTTCGCCCGGCGTTTTGACCTGGAGTGCCGGCGGGCCGAGCAAATCCTGTATGCAGCAACGGCTTTCACCAAACAGGGCTTCGCACCCAAGACCGTGATCGCTCATTGCGGTTGGGGTGAAACCCTGCCGTTGCGCGAAGCGTTTCCACATGCGCGGATCATCACCTATTGTGAGTTTTACTATCGTAGTCAGGGCCAGGACGTGAACTTCGATCCGGAGTTCGGCAGCCTAGGTGTCGATGCCTGCGTCGGGCTGCAACTGAAAAACGCGGCCACGCTGCTCTCGGTCATCGAGAGCGATGACGGGATCGCACCGACGCTGTGGCAAAAATCGACCTACCCGGCAGAGTTGCAATCCAAGATCAGCGTGCTGCACGAAGGCGTCGATACCGGCATGGCAACACCGGGCAACACCGGATCCCAACGCAGAGCTCACGCTTGCAAACGGTCAGCGATTGACGCGCGATACCGAGGTCGTGACGTTCGTCGCGCGCAATTTGGAGCCTCTACGCGGATACCATATCTTCATGCGCGCCTTACCGCAGATCCTCCGCCTGCGGCCTAATGCGCACATCATCATCATCGGTGACGACAAGGTATCCTACGGCGCTGCACCACCTCCAGGACGGAGTTGGAAATCGGTCTATCTCGACGAGGTCGCTGATCGGATCGATCCACGCCGCGTCCACTTTCTCGGTCCAGTGCCGTACGCGACGTACATCAAAGCGCTGCAGGTTTCATCGGCGCACGTCTATCTCACGTATCCGTTCGTATTGTCCTGGTCGCTGATCGAAGCGATGAGCGCCGGCTGCATCGTGATCGCCTCCAATACCGGGCCGCTGCACGAAGTCATCGACGGCGAGAATGGCATGCTGACGCCATTCTTCGACGTCGAGGGCTTGGCCTCGAAAGTTGCCCATGTGCTAGCCAATCAGCGCACGTACGAGCCGATGCGCGCGGCGGCACGCGCCACCGCAATCGATCGCTACAGCATCGAACGTTGCGTCCCCAAACTCGTGAGTTTCGTGGCGCGCTGACAACCGCTGTTATTACCAGCGCGGCTTCACGGCTTCCATTCTTTGGCTTGTTTCTGGATCGCTGCGATATCGAACGCGTTGATCTCATCGATCAGATCATTGGTGATCAAATCGGAAGCAGTAGCCTTTTCCTTCAACACGCCAGCTTTCTGCAACCAATCGAGATAGGCCTGATAGTTCGCTGGCACGCTCTCGCCCCACTTGCTGGCACCACCCGCTTCGAGTTTCCAATTGCGGATACGAGCGGACAGGACGTGCACGTCGTCTTTCAGCGCGGCTGCCTCTTCCTTGCCGACCGATTTGGCCTGCGGGTAGATCTCCCAGAAAATGCGAACCGCGGCTTCCGGATTGGCAATCGCGAACACCGAGCCCATGGCGTAGCCCCGCGCGACGGCAATGGCATCCTTACGGCGCGTGCTCAGTGTTTCCTCGAGGGCGATGAAACCGTTGGACGGAAACTTTGCAATCGCCGATGTATCTAGCAGGCGCAGTTTGATGCCGGCATTTTCGACAAGCGCATATTGTGTGTCGAACTGCGACAGTGCGTCGATCTGTTTCGAGCGCAGGAGTGCCGCCGTCTGCGCACCTTCGCCGGCCACGACGATCGAGACGTCTTTATCCGGGTCCATGCCCTCGGCTGCAACAAGTGCGCGCGTCACGATGAGGCCGGCCGATCCCATCGAGATCAATCCGATCTTCTTGCCGCGCAGATCGGCGACCGTCTTGACCGGGCTTTCGTCGGGCACAGCGAAACCATAAATGTTGCCTTGGTAGGCGGTGTAAAAGTTCTTCGCCTTCAGGCCTTGGGTGCGGATCACCGCCAACGGCTCGATCGAGGGGAGCGAGAACAGAACGTCCTTGGTCGCGACGGCCTTCACGCAGTCACCGGACCCAGCGATCGGCACAAGATCAATCTTGATGCCTTCCTTGGCGAACCAGCCCATTTTGGTCGCAACCGCGAATGCCGATCCAGCCGCTGCGGTCGTCGTTTTGGCACAGAAGCCGACGCGGATCGTCGTCTCGGCTGCAGCGCCCAAGCCCGTCACCAACACAGCAATCGTTGCAACACCTGCTGCCAACGCCGCTTTTGTAAATCTCGACTTCATATACCCGGATCCTTCTTGATTGAGGTATCGGCTTCACGTGGCCGATCCCAAAACAACACGCGCCGGCGCAGCCCGGTAATTATGCCGTTCAGAAACAGACCGATAAGGGACAGGATGAACAGCACGGAGAATTGCCCGGCGACATCCATGTTGAAATTCATGCTTTGGATCAACATGCCAAGACCGCGTTCGGCCCCGACGAATTCGGCAACAATGGCGCCGATGAGTGCGAAGATCATGGCAATCTCGAGGCCTGCGAAGATGTAGGGCAGCGCATTCGGCAACTGCAGCATCCGAAATATTTGGAACTTGGATGCAGCCAGCGAACGCAACAGATTGACGCGATCCTCATCGGCCGATCGCAAGCCGACGATCGTATTCACCATCAACGGAAAGAACGCGACGAGCGCTGCGTTGATGACTTTCGACGTCAACCCCAAGCCGAACCATACGACGATCAGCGGGGCGAGCGCGACCTTCGGCATCGCCTGGAACATCACGATGAACGGGTAGAGAAAATATTCGACGCGGCGGCTCAACGCGACGCCGGTGCCTAGGATGAACGCCAACACCGTGCCTAAGGCAAAGCCCAGAAACGTTTCAGTCAGCGTCACGCCAATGTGGGTGACGTATATCCCGGATTGAATGCCTCGCCCGAGCGCTACAAACACATGTGATGGCGCTGGCAGAATGTACGACGGTATCTCGAAGTAACGGACCACCGCCTCCCAGATGCCAAGCACCGTCACAACAATCAGAACCCGCAATCCAAACCCGGTCGCACCCCTGGTGATGGCATGGCTCATAGTGCACCGCCCGTCGCGTTCAACGCCGCCCGAATTTGGCGTACGTAGCCGCCGAACACTTCCGTATTGACGATGTCGAGCGGTCGCGGCCGCGGCAGATCGATCGTCATTTCGGCACCAATTTTACCTGGACGCGGTGTCATCACCAACACCCGGTCGGCGAGAAACACAGCTTCCGCGATCGAATGAGTGATGAACACGATCGTCTTGCGCCGCTCCATCCAGATGCGTTGCAACTCGATATGCATGGTCTCGCGCGTCATCGCATCAAGGGCGCCGAAAGGCTCGTCCATCAACAGCAAAGCTGGATCATGGATCAGCGCACGAACGAGTGAAACGCGCTGTTGCATGCCACCCGACAACTCGCGCGGATACCGGCTTTCGAAGCCTTCGAGGCCAACGAGCTTCAGGAGTTCGAGTGCCCGTATTCGCATTTTTTTGCGGTCGAGACCTTGCACATCAACCGGCAGCTCGGCATTACCCAACACGGTGCGCCACGGAAAAAGTACCGGCGACTGGAAAACCACGCCGATATCCCGGCGCGGACCATCGATGGTGCTGCCGGCCAGACTGGCCTGCCCCTGGGTTTGCGGCATGAGTCCTGCGAGAATTCGCAGCAGCGTTGATTTTCCGCAGCCGGATGGCCCGACGATTGAAACGAATTCGCCTTCGCGCACGGTGAAATCAATATCGGCCAGCGCCACGACGCCATCGGTTTGGCCGCCATATCGCATCCACAGGTGTTGCACTTTTATTTGATCGGCCGGTATTCGATCGGCAAGCGTCATCTGGGGACTGCGGGCACGGCTTGCATCTGTCCCATCTTCAATCGTTGCCCCGTGCACAAAATCCCTCCCGCGCCGGCTCGATCAAGAGCGGCTATAATTTTCCCGCAGCTTGACCAGGGATGCCGCATGCGGTCAAGCGGCACACCACACCCTGGACATCCGGGCTTTGCGGTCGCACATATTGGGCACACATCAATCTTTCCGGCTAGATCGTTGAAACGAGGCACCTGATGACGGCAACAACCGGCAAACTTACGAAATCCGACGCCGAATGGCAGGCACAGCTTTCGCCGGAAGCATTCCGGGTCGCGCGCAAGCACGGAACCGAACGCGCGTTCGCGTCCCCGCACAACGAGGAAAAGCGTGATGGCACATTCACGTGCGTTTGCTGCGGCGAACCTTTGTTTGCCGCCACCGACAAGTTCGAGAGCGGCACCGGCTGGCCAAGCTACGTCCGGCCTCTGAGCACGGACGCGGTCGCGGAACAGCCGGACAATTCGTTCTTCATGCGACGCACGGAAGTGCATTGCGCCCGGTGCGATGCCCACCTCGGCCACGTACTTCCGGATGGCCCGAAGCCGACTGGCCTGCGCTATTGCATCAACGGCGTTTCGCTTGGCTTCGAACCAAAAAAGAGCTGAGCGCTGCGCGCCATTCCACAAATTGAACAGGAGCTATGATGCCAACGTCGAAATCAAGCACGGCGATCGCTCCGCCACGCGCCGCAAAGCGACCGATTACCTTCACCCATCACGGCGTCACCTTGACGGACGATTATGCTTGGCTGCGCGCCACCAATTGGCAGGACGTGATGCGCGAGCCCGAGATACTGGACCCCGAGATCCGGGCCTACCTGGAAGCAGAAAACGCCTACATGCAGTCGGCGATGGCGGATACCAACGCACTTCAAGATACGCTGTTCAAGGAGATGAAGGCGCGTATCAAGGAGGACGACAGTTCGGTGCCCTCGCCTGACGGGCCGTGGGAATACTATTCGACGACGATCACCGGCGGCCAGTATCCGCGCATTTGCCGGCGGCCGCGCGGCGGCACCGAAGAGACCATCTTAATCGACGGCAACGTAGAAGCTGCGAACAAGTCCTATTGGTCGCTTGGCTCGATCTCGCACAGCGCCGATCATAAATTGTTGGCCTACGGCGTCGACGACAAAGGCTCGGAGCTCTACACCATCCGCGTCCGTGAAATGGCGACCGGCCGCGATCTCGCCGACGAAATTCCCGACACTCGCGGTGCCGTCGTGTGGGCGCTCGATCACGCCACGATGTTCTATGTCCGCTTGGACGAGAACCAACGCCCGACGTCGGTCTGGCGGCATCGCGTGGGTACTCCGGCGGCGGAGGATGTTCTGGTTTTTGAGGAACCGGATGTCGGCTTTTACGTCGGCGTCGGCCACACGCAATCGGGAAAATTCATCATTATTGACGTGCACGATCACCAGACGAGCGAGAGCTGGCTGATCGATGCCGAAGCCCCAACTGCGGCGCCTCGACTTGTCGAAGGTCGCGTACCGGGACACGAATACAGTGTCGAACATGCGGTATTGCCCGGCGCCGGCGACCGGCTGATCATCACCACCAACTCTGGGGCGGCCGAAGACTTCCGCATCTGTGCAGCCACGGTCGACGCACCCGAACAAGCGAGCTGGGTTGAACTCGTGCCGCACAAACCCGGCCGGCTGATCCTCGAGACGGTCGCGCTAAAGGGGCATATGATCCGGCTCGAACGCGAAGACAGCCTGCCGCGCATCATCGTTCACCGATTTGCGGACGGCGCCGAGCACGCGATCGCCTTCGACGAGGAAGCGTATAGCCTCGGCATGTCGGCCGGCTACGAGTTCGACACCACGACGATCCGCTTTACGTATTCATCGATGACGACACCGGCGCAGGTATATGACTACGACATCGAAACGCGGACGCGCACGTTGCGAAAGACCCAGGAGATCCCCAGCGGCCACGTTATCGCCGACTACGTTACGCGGCGGCTGTTCGCGCCCGCCAAAGATGGCGAACTGGTGCCGATCACACTGCTTTACAAAAAGACTACGCCGCTCGATGGCACAGCGCCCTTGTTCCTGTATGGCTATGGATCGTACGGCATCTCGATCCCGGCTAACTTTTCAACAACGCGGCTGTCGCTCGTCGATCGCGGATTCATTTTTGCCGTGGCCCATATTCGAGGCGGCAAGGACAAAGGTTACCGCTGGTACACGGGCGGCAAGCACAAGACCAAGCTCAACACGTTCACGGATTTCATCACGGCCGGCGAATTTCTCGTCGGCAAGGGCTACACGAAACGCGGGCGCATCGTTGCCAACGGCGGGTCGGCGGGTGGCATGTTGATGGGCGCGGTCGCCAACATGGCACCGGATTTATTTCTCGGCATAATCGCCGACGTACCGTTCGTCGACGTGCTGAACACCATGCTCGACAAGGATCTGCCGCTCACCCCGCCCGAATGGCCGGAGTGGGGCAACCCGCTCGAAAGCGCGGAAGACTTCGCGCTCATCAAGTCCTACAGCCCCTACGACAATGTCGAGGCAAAAGACTACCCGGCGATTTTCGCGTTTGGCGGGCTGACCGATCCGCGCGTCACCTATTGGGAGCCGGCGAAGTGGGTGGCAAAGCTTCGTGAAATAAAGACCGGCGATAATTTGCTGATTTTCAAAACCAACATGAGTGCTGGGCACGGCGGCGCATCCGGCCGCTTCGAGGCATTGAAGGAAGTTGCGGTCGACTATGCGTTCGCCTTGAAAGTCGCGGGGCTGCTCGACGTCAAAGTTTGACCGATGGAGGCGATAAGTGACGACCGGCTTTAGCTTGAGGCGATTGTCATCAGCTCGGGCCTTATGACACCGCCGGCAATGTAGGCGCGGACCGTCTCCGCCATCACGGGCGCGAGCATGAAGCCATGACGGAAGGCACCGTTCACATGGATGGTGCGACCATGCACGATCACGCGCGGAACATTGTCGGCGAAGGCTGGCCGCACACCGGCACCCAGTTCCACGATCTCGGCTTCGCCGAATGCCGGATGCAGCGCATACGCGAGCCCCATGAGTTCGAGGCCCGAACGCAAAGTCATCGCCGATGCATCTTCGCTCTCGAAAACCGTTGCGCCGACCATGTGCACGCCATTGGACCACGGCACGATATAGAACGAGGCCCGCGGATGCAGCAGGCGGACCGGGCGGCGCAACTGGATCTCCGGCGATCGCAATAACAGTCGCTCGCCGCGCACGCCGCGCAACGCTGGCAGACTTTCGCGCGCAGCCAGCCCCCGGCAATCGATCACCAATCCGGCACCCGCGTCCTTGGGTGACCACGCCTGCCCAAGTTGGACGTCGACGCCGGCCGTTTTCACCGCCTCGAACAGGAATGCGAGCGCACGCGGCGTCTCCATGTGCGCTTCTTCGGGGAAAAACAGCGCGTTCGAAAAACGACCTCCGAGATGTGGCTCCAGCGCCGTTAAGGTGTCGCCATCGAGCAGTTGCGATCCGTGCGTTAGACGCGCGAACCGCACCAGCTCTCCCCGGTCCCGTGCGGCCGTCACGACGAGTGAGCCTCGACATACCAGATCCGGATAGGTTGCCCGCCACAGCGCTAGTCCTTCGTGGCCGAGGGTGCGCACGAGAGGCGGGGCGGCTTCGGCCTCGCAATCGGGGGCCACCATTGCGCCAGCCCAACGGCTCGCCGCATCGGCAAATGGGGTGGCACTGCGCTCGACAAGCCGAACCGGATAACCAGCGCGCGCCAGGACGAGCGCCTGCCAAAGGCCGAAGACGCCGGCACCGGCGACAGTTATGGATCGGTCGCTCAAGTCCTGCAATTCCTACACTAAGAGAAGTCGAGGCAGTAGCACGCCACTTCGGTTGCAGCCACAGTTGCAAGAGGGCATCGTCTAGTCGCCCACCGCGATGCCCTCGCGCCGGGGGTCGGCTCCACCCTCCAGCCGATCGCCACGGACGCGAACGATCTGCAAGCCGGATGTCATCATATCCGGCAATATTTGGTGGCCATAGGACCTCATTTTGAGAGCATACCAAAGCGCTGGCGGTGAGATCCATGGCCGCAGGATCGCGTCCATGGAGTACGCCGGATCGAATTCGATCTCGAATGCAGCGCCGCGAGACCCGAAGTTCAACAGTCCGGCGGCTGCCTGCGCGTCCATCTCCCAATCGATCAACGCGACGATTGCTTTGACGACGTAGAAGATGATGCGACTGCCACCTGGCGAGCCGAGAACCGCCATCAGGCGGCCGGACGGGTCGAAGACCAGTGTGGGCGCCATCGAACTGCGCGGTCGCTTGCCCGCTGCAACCGCGTTGGCCACCGCTCGGCCTTCGCCATCGTGGGGCCGAAATGAAAAATCGGTCAATTCGTTGTTGAGCAGAAAACCGCCCACCATCACGCGCGATCCGAAGGCGGCCTCGATCGTCGTGGTCAGGGAGACTGCATTGCTCGCCGCATCTACGATAGAAATGTGGCTCGTGCCGACGCTCTCGCGCGTCGCGTCCAAACCAAAAACCTGCGCCTGCGCGCCCGGCGGCTGGCCAGCACGAGGCCGGCTCATAACGCCTTGCGAATTGATCAACCGGCCACGCACCCCGATGTAGGCGTGATCCAACATGCCGATTGGTACGCGCACGAAGCCGGGATCTCCCACGAACAGATCCCGGTCCGCAAATGCCAGCTTCTCGGCCTCGGCGATCAAATGCATGGCGGGAGCGTTCAACGCCGCCCTCGTCCCATGCCCCAAGTCGTGAGGTTCGAGCAGCTTGAGAGTTTGCGCGATCGCCAGTCCTCCGGATGATGGCGGCCCCATCCCGCAGATCCGATGCCGCCGATATTCCGTGCACAATGATGCCCGGGTCTCGACCGTGTAGCCGGCCAAATCGGACGCGGTGAGATCGCCTGGCGTATTCGGGGCTTTGGCCACCGCCTCGACGATCTGTGTAGCTAAATCGCCCCGATAAAACGCGTCGGCACCGCCGTCGCGGATTATTCGCAAGGTTTGCGCGAAAGCGGGGTTGGCGAGCATATGGCCAACCGGAAACGGCGCGCCCATTGCGTCGAAGAAATAAGCGCGGGCGGCAACATCGAAATTGGCAGCACCCATCAGGCGCAGCAGCAGATTTAGGCGCCGCGATACGGGAAATCCCGTTTCGGCCAATTTGATCGCCGGCTCGAACAGGCGTTGCCACGGCAAGCGGCCATGCGCGCGGTGGAGCGTTTCGAGGAGGCGCGGCGTCCCCGGCACGCCGATACTCAACCCTGAGTAGACCGCGGCATCGAACGCGAGTGGCCGGCCATCGCGCAAGAAACGATCGGGACGGGCCGAGGCTGGCGCCGTCTCCCGTCCATCGTAATTCGAGACCGATTGAACGGCTGCGTCCCAGTGCAGTGCGAATGAGCCGCCTCCGAGGCCGGACGATTGGGGTTCGACCAAATTGAGCACGAGTTGTACGGCGATTGCCGCATCGGCCGCGCTGCCGCCCGCTTTTAGAATATTGACACCGGCGTCGACGGCAAGCGGATTGGCGGCCGACACCATGAAAGTGCGCGCGCTTTGCATTGGCCGTTCGGTGCGCCCGGACCCCGCTTCGGGGGCGATTGCTCCTCGTTGCGCTGATGCTGGTGCGATCGAACAAACGATCGCGGCCGCCATGGCACAAATTTGCCGGATGTATTTGTGACGTGGCATAAGCCTGAGCCCTCGCGCGACGATCTCTGGCTTTAAGGTTGCGCGATTTTTCCATCAATGGAAATCCCGTGATTTGGGCAAAACGGCCGCCGATGGCTTTGGCAAAATGCGAACATCGCGCGGGTGACGATGCTGGCCCGAGGTATTCTTCTCACGTTGACTGCCAGGCTCGGGCCGCAAGACTTCGCCGGCATTGGCGATCGGGATGGGCATGGCGGCCGGAAAGGGTGACAAATCGCCCAACCAATCGCTGCGGTCTTCCAGGCTCTTGGCGATCACGTGGATGATGCCCTCGTGCCGCTGGATCTGCCCCTTGATCAGGATCAGCCGCGCCATCATCACAATCCTGCGGAACCGCTCGAGGGCGTTTGGCCACACCACGGTATTGGCAATGCCGGTCTCATCCTCGAGGGTCATGAACACGACGCCCTTCGCCGAGCCTGGGCGCTGGCGAACAAGAACCACGCCGGCAACCGCGACATAGGCGCCGTTTTTCATACCAGCGAGAGCACTGCACGCGGTCACACGCTCGGCCGCCAATCGTTCGCGCAGAAAACTCATCGGGTGGGCTTTCAAAGATAGCCGCAAGGTTTGGTAGTCGTTGACCACATGTTCCGATAGCGCCATTACCGGCAGATCGACCTGGGGCTCGAAGCCCATCTCGTCGCTATTGCTGGCGGCAAACAATGGCAGTGGCGCATCGAGGCCAAGCGCGCGCACCTCCCACAGAGCTTGCCGCCGGTCGAGACCCAGCGAGCGCATGGCATCGGCAGAAGCGATTTTTTCGATTGTGGCGCGTGATATTCGAACGCGCCGCCAGAGATCGCGCACATCACGAAAGCGGCCGCTGGTTTTACGGCATTCTAGGATTGCTTGAGCATCAGCCTTCACGATCCCATCGATCAGGCGCAGCCCTAGACGTACAAGCGGTTGGCCGGGGACACTGCCAGGCACAAGCGTCGCGTCCCAATTGCTCAAATTGACGTCGGGCTCGAGAACGCTGACATTGTGTTCGCGTGCATCGCGCACGAGCTGGGCCGGTGCGTAAAAACCCATCGGCTGGGAATTGAGAATGGCGCAACAAAATGCTGCCGGGTAATGGCATTTGAGCCATGACGAGACGTAGACCAGATGTGCAAAACTCGCGGCGTGGCTCTCGGGGAAACCATATTCACCGAAGCCCTTGATCTGATTGAAGCAGCGCGCCGCAAAGTCGGGTTGATAGCCGCGCGCAACCATGGAAGAGACCATTTTTTCCTCTAGTAGCCCGATCGTGCCCCGGCGCCGGAATGTCGCCATTGCGCGGCGCAACTCGTTGATTTCCGCACCGTTGAATTTGGCAGCCTCCATAGCGATCCGCATCGCCTGCTCCTGAAACAGGGGCACCCCCTTGGTCTTGCCTAGGATCTGGCGAAGTTCGTCGGCCGGACCATGTTCGGGTGCGGGCGAGGGATAATGCTCAGGCTCGATCCCGTTTCTTCGCCGCAAGTAGGGATGCACCATATCGCCCTGGATCGGGCCGGGCCGCACGATCGCAACCTGGATGACAAGATCGTAATAGGTGCGGGGTTTGAGGCGCGGCAGCATATTCATCTGCGCCCGGCTTTCGACTTGGAACACGCCGAGTGAATCCGCTTGGCACAGCATATCGTAGACCGCAGGATCCTCACGCGGCACCGCCGCCAAGCTGATCGGCCGGTCGTGATGAGCCTCGAGCAGATCGAAAGCCCGGCGAATACAGGACAGCATGCCAAGGGCCAAAACATCGACCTTGAGCAGGCCCAATGCATCGATATCGTCTTTATCCCACTCGATGAAGGTGCGGTCTGCCATCGCGCCATTGCCGACGGGGACAATTTCAATCAATGGCCCGCGCGTCAGGACGAAGCCGCCGACGTGCTGCGACAGATGCCTGGGAAAGCCAATCAACTCGCCGGCAAGTTCGAGGACTGCCGACAGCATCGGATCATCGGGATCGAGGCCGGCATCGCGGACGTACTTTTCCGGCAACACACCACCCGATCGCGTGCCCCAGACCTGACCAGCGAGCGTCGCAACCGTATCCTCTGAGAGGCCCATCGCCTTGCCCACCTCGCGCACCGCCGAGCGCGAGCGATAGCTGATCACGGTTGCCGCGAGCCCTGCACGGTCGCGGCCATAGCGTTGATAGATGTACTGGATCACCTCCTCGCGCCGCTCGTGCTCGAAATCGACGTCGATGTCTGGCGGCTCGCGGCGCTCGGGCGCGACGAAGCGCTCGAACAACAGGTCGACCTCGGCCGGGTTCACAGCGGTTATGCCAAGGCAATAGCAGACGGCGGAGTTGGCGGCCGAGCCGCGCCCCTGGCATAAGATATTTTGCGAGCGGGCAAAATGAACGATGTCATGCACGGTGAGAAAGTAGGGCGCGTAGTTCAGCGTTGCGATTAACGCCAGTTCGCGAGCGATGGTGCCTGCGATTTTGGTTGGCACGCCATCTGGAAATCGCCACAAAGCGCCTTCGGCAGTGAGCTTTTCGAGATGCGATTGAGCGGTGGCGCCTGGCGGGATTGGCTCGTCTGGATATTCATAGACGAGCTCGTCGAGTGAGAACCGGCAGGAGCGCGCTATCGCGAGGGTGTTGGAAATTGCACTTTCATAGCCGCGAAACAGTCGGGCCGTCTGGCCTGCAGACTTGAGATGGCGCTCGGCATTGGCTTCGAGCCGCAACCCTGCATCACGGATAACGACGCCCTCGCGGATACACGTCAGAACGTCCTGCAAAGGGCGGCGGTGAGCGCTGTGATAGAGAACATCGCCGGTCGCAACGAGCGGCAAATTGCAGGCATGCGCCAATCGGTCGAGGCCTTCGAGCCGCGCCCGGTCATGCCCTCGATAAAGACAAGAAGCGCCAACGTATACGGCGAAAGAGCCAAGCGTCTTCAACTGGCACAAATGAGCGGCAAAGACCGTTGATGCAGTTGCCTCTGCTTTTTTCCAAGTCCAGTCGGCCGGCGGCAACGCAATCAGGATTTGGCCGGTAGCGGCCGCCGCTAAATCTTCAAACGTCAGATGACATTGGCCCTTTTCGGCGCGCATCTGCCCGGTGGACAGCAGACGACACAGGCGGCCGTAGGCTTGCCGGTTGGTTGGGAGACAAAGCAAACTCGGGGTGTCATCGGCAAATTCCAACCGTGCCCCGACAATGAGTTTAATGCCCACCTGTTTGGCTGCCACGTGCGCGCGCACCACGCCAGCCAACGTATTGCGATCGGTGACGGCGATCGCCTCAAGACCGAGTGCCTTGGCTTGCGCCACGAGTTCGTGTGGGTGCGAACCTCCTTCAAGGAATGTGAAGTTCGTCGTCACATGCAGTTCGGCATAGCCGAGAGGCGCTAACGGCCGGTTTGGACGAGCACGCTGCCGAGTTACATTGATGTCGCGGATCATGACGATGCTCCTCAGCCAAACAAGCCGTGCACGAACCAGCCCGGCGGCCGATCGTCGCTCTCGCAGCCGTATAGGCCTTCGCGGAACACCCAATAACGGCCGCCGCGATCATCCTCGATGCGATAGTAATCGCGTGGACGTGGAGCGGAGGATTCGGGATCGACGCCAATGCTTTGCCACCAGGCGGGCGCAATCCGTTCCGGCCCTTCCGCTTTTACGATGCGATAGCCCGCACGCCGCCAAAGGAATTGCCGGGGCGGGCCCTCCGGCACTTCGGCGACGACCGTGATCGGCTCCGGCCGGCTGAGCAAGAAAGGCGGGCGAAGCGGCTTGGGGGGGGGGGCGATTTTTTGCGCCGCACTTTCAGTCGCTGCGAACACCGGCAGACGAATATCCCCCTGTTCGGGAATATGGCTTTGGCACGCGTGAATGCGATAAACCGCTGATGCGCCTATCCGATTGGCAAGCCGGTCGACGAGTTGAGCAAGGCCTTGAGTGCCCGATCGCTGTGGTTTGGCACCAAGCCCCGCTTGGCTTCCTGTCAGGCGCTCGACCGCTGTTGCTTCGAGACTTAGCACATCGACACCAAAACCTAGATCGACGCGACCCATTTTCTCTGTCAGCAACCCACGTATGTGGCTTTCATCACGGCTCGGGCTGCTGGTGCCGATCTCGATCGAAACGCACGTATTATCGATGCGATAGAGCATCAATCGAAGCTGGCGCGCGCCCTCGCCCGCGTCATCGAGTGTCGCGCACAACTCAGACGTTACGGCTATCACGGCCGCATCGATACCGGTTGACGTAACCAGCGGCTCGGCAAACACTTGCCGTGCGCTCCGGCAAGGTAATGGCTCGAGCGGACGACGTGGTTCGCGGATCGAACCGAGGGCTTGGTCGAGACGCAAGACGACGGCATCGGCGAGTTCTCGTTTGTTGCCGTATAGATCGCCACCACGCACATCGCGGAACCGGCGCACGAGGCTGGCGCGCGGCAACCCGTAAAGTTGGCCGATGCGATAGAGCCCGAGGCGTTTCAAGAGAAGCACTGTCTGTGGTGTCAGACGCAGAGCCTCGACCGGCAGATTCTGCAGGGCGGCTTTCATGCCCCCCTCGCCGGCAATCTCAACGGTAGCGCCGACGTTGCAACCAAACCGCGCGAGCGCCCATGCGGCAGCCCCCGTATCCGCAAGCCCAAGGCGGCAAGTAAATCCTTCTACCGATAGGCGCTGCTGCAAATCGGCCAGAAGCTTTGCTTCACCCCCGAACAAGTGGCCTACACCGGTTATGTCGACCCAAAATGCATCGTCTCCTTCTGTGTTGCGGGAAGGGCCATAGCGGCCTGCCCACCGGGCCAGAACTTCGAGTGCGCAATGATCACGATCCCGCTCGGCCGGACGAGTGCGCAAGGTTGGCAAGGCGGCGCGAGCATCGGCGAGGGATTGTCCTGGGACGATGCCTGCCGCGGCGGCAGTGCCGTTCACGGCCGTAACGACAATGCCATGAGCGCCACTTTCGACGAGCGCGAATGACAGTCGTTGGGTGCCCAAACGATGCCGGTTTCCCCGATCAGGCGATCCGGCGGTGGACACCTTCCCACCTGCCCTGCGCTGCTGTTGAGCCCGGCGTATGCGCTCGATCGGGAACAGCGGCAACCAAACCGAAACAACGCGCCCCATCGGACCACTCCACAACGAAATCGGTATTATCGGAGGCAACCGGCCGCGACCGGCAGCGTTCAAGAGCTATGGCAAAACGCCGGACACCGGGCGCTGAGATATCGAAATCATCATCGCCGCTCGGTTTTGGAGCCACCCGCCATCGCGATGCGACGGCTACAGCTGGCACGCTTCCGGGCTGCGACAGGAGGATGCAAGGGCAATGCGCTGTGGCGGCGGCGAGCGACAGGCGGCGCGAAGACGTCGCGCCGATATTTGCAACCTCGCCCAAAATCATCGACATCGATCCGGATCGCAACGCTTCTTCCAGAACCCAAAGAACATCCTGCGACTTTCGCGGCGTGACGATGATCAGGCGATCTGGATCGATACCCAGTGCACGTAAGCCGTGACTGTAGGGAGTTCCGGTTTCATGCAATGCATTCAAAGGCAAAGCCCACAGGATCGGGCCGGCGCGTTTCAGCGCCATAAGACGCCGCAGGCTGAGCAAAAGCGCAAAAGTCCTGCGCGCCGCAGTGGCCGCCGCAGCCCCAGTAATCTTGCAGCGATCATCAAAACGGATTTCGTGAACGCCTCTGGCATCGATACCCGACGGTCCCAACAATTCGTCGATGACTGGTACGCCCAATGTCCATGAGCCTGCTTCGGAGTGCCGATTTTCGACAAAATCTCCAGTCCCTTCGATACGGCCGATATGGGAGCGCAAGCCTTCGATGATCTCCCGCCGTGCACGAACGTTGCCGGCTTCTGGTGGCCCGCTATTATGAGGCGAAGCACCCATCTGATTATCATCAGGGACACTATCATCAGGGACACTGGCATCAGGGACACTGGGGCTATGAGATCGGTTCACCAGCATTCATGCGCCTTTAATCTTTATGTTCATTATTTGTTCTAATTTTGTTTCCTTCATATGTCAAGAACAAGTCCGTTTTCCGCAGCGATAATCACGCACGAGAACGTGAGCGCCTTATTCCCTTGTTCAGAAGGAAAACATCATTGGTGTGGCTCTGGAGCGCTATCTGCAAAACGAACCTGCTGTATACCTTCTGTTCACTATGACAGTTCAGGATGCCGGAACCCCCGCGCGCACCTCGCGTTCGTCATCGCGACTAACGCCCCAAGGACCGAATAAGGAGCCTCCCGCAATGACCCTTCGCAAATTCGCTCGCCATGCAGCACTTGCTGCTATTGCGACCTTCTCCGGCATCGCCGCCATGCCCGTGACAGCTTCGGCCCAACTCTGGGATTGGGGCGGCAGCAGCAGCACCGTCGATGGCAGCGGCCGCGAAACCGTACGCTTCAGCCCAACCTATAAGCCCGGCCAGCTCGTCGTCAGCTTCGGTGACCGCCGCATCTACCACGTGGTCCGTTCGGGCGAGGCGATCAGCTACCCAATCGCCATTCCACGCGAGCAGAGCCGCTGGCAGGGCGTGATGTCGATCACGCAGAAGCGCGTCAATCCGTCATGGACACCAACGCCCACGATGCGCGCCGAAAACCCGCGCCTGCCAATGTGGGTGCCAGGCGGCCATCCGATGAATCCGCTCGGCGTGCGCGGCCTCTATCTGGGCTCGAGCACCTATCGTATCCATGGCACCGACGCGCCGTGGACGATCGGTCAGCCGGTGTCGAAGGGCTGCATCCGCATGTACAATCAAGATGTGATCGAACTTTACGATCGCGTGCCGGTCGGCACCAAAGTGACCGTCACCTGGCAGCGCTTCCAGGGTGGCGCGCCAATCGCCAGCAGCGAGCCGATGGAAAAGCCAGTGGTTCGTCGTTCAACGCAAGCACGCGCTTCATATCGTGCTCGTCCGGTTGTCAGCTCGGCCGAATAAAAACGCACCGACCATCCAACTAACCGAGATTTGAAAGGGGAGCCCACAGGCTCCCCTTTTTGCTGTCGGCGGCACGCTCAGCACCAGCATCGGAACAACAGTTTGGATGCGCATGCCAATGGCTCTGTTCGCGTTGGCTGTGGAGGGTCATGCCACGGCGGCAGTTAGATAAACCTCGGCGGTGAGCTCATCGGCTTGGGCCGCAATCATCCGGCGCCAGCCGAGGTAGGTTGGCAGGTTCTTGGTGGCGATGCCCCT
>JANLPY010000703.1:0-2050 GCA_031367505.1 Hyphomicrobiaceae bacterium
AGTTTCTGGAATTCAGCCTCCGACAGGCCTTTCTGGAATTGCACCTTGTTGCGCGCCATCAGCCATCTCCCTCAAATCACTGGGGAAAGTCAGTGATTCGTGTGGCGTAAATGCGACTGAGGTTGGTGGGTAAACAGGTAAAGATTTATGGCTTGGGTTTGGTCCGCATGGCTTTCACCGGCGCCCGCCCGCCGCTGTTCTCGGGATTTGAGTTAGCGTAATTCGTAATCTTTTGCGTAGAGATGTCGTGATTGCGCCCGCGCGCAATTCGGTGTATTCTTTACACAGAATGTTATCTGTTGCCGCCCTCCGAAATGCCCTGTCCGAACTCGACCGGAGCATGACGTTACTGTCTGATGATAGGGCACTACGTGATTCTGCGTTGATGCGCACTTTCCGGATGGCGGCCATCCAGGCCTTTGAAGTGACCTATGAACTTTCGATCAAACTTGTCCGGCGTTCACTGGAGGCCAAGACTGCTGACCCTGCCGCCATCGACGCGATGGACTTCAAAGATATCATGCGCCTTGCGGCTGAAGCGCGGTTGATCGACGACCCACCGGCGTGGTCAGTGTTTCGCGCCAAGCGCAACATCTCGTCCCACACATACGATGAGGCAAAAGCCTTGGATGTGATCGACAGCATTCCCCGTTTTGCAACCCACTCCCGTCGCCTTCTGACTTGTCTGGATACCCCTCATGCACCTGTCTCATGAATGCTCCGTGCTCGTCGCCGATCTCCTCCGTACCCACCTCACGTCTGACATCAAGGTCACTGCTGTCCGGTTGAGCGCGGAGGGCTCGCCCGGAAGTCCCCGATCCACATAGGTTTATCGGCTTCCAAGCGTGGTGTCGATTTGAACTCGTCCCTGGCATGGTCCACCCGGATTTTTCCGAGGAGGGGCCATGAACGCCGGCAAGACGCTGTTTGCGCAGCTGATGGACTTCCTGCCATGGAGCACCTTCACGCGGCTGGTCGTGCGTTACGATGGCGACCAGCGGGTTCGCACGTTGAACTGCGCCGAGCAGTATCGCGCCATGGCCTTTGCTCAATTGACCTATCGGGAGAGTTTGCGCGACATCGAGACCTGCCTGTCGGCGCAAGCCGCCAAGCTCTACCACATCGGGTTCCGCGAGCCGGTGCGGCGCGCGACGCTTGCCGACGCCAACGAGGCGCGCGATTGGCGCATCTACGCCGAGTTCGCCCAGCGGCTGATCGCCCAAGCCAGGCGGCTGTATGCCGAGGAAGACCTGGGCCTGGACCTGAAGAATACCGTCTATGCTCTGGACTCCACGACCATCGATCTGTGTCTGCCGGTCTTTCCCTGGGCGCATTTCCGCACCGCCAAGGCAGCGGTGAGGATGCACACCCTGCTCGACCTCAGAGGCAGCATTCCGAGCTTCATCCACGTCTCGGATGGCAAGCTGCATGACGTGAATGTCCTCGATTTGCTGCTGGCCGAGCCCGGCGCGATCTACGTCATGGATCGCGGCGCAGCCTGCCCCGGCGCAGGCCGGGGTCGATTTTTCGAGGCTCTTTGCTCTGCATCAGGCCGGCGCCTTTTTTGTCACGCGCGCCAAGTCGAACATGGATGCACGTCGGATCTACTCGGCAGCTTGCGACCGCGCAAATGGCATCATCTGCGACCAGACCATCGCACTCGCCGGCAGTCAGACCAGCCAGTACTACCCCGAACATATGCGGCGCATACGCTTCAAGGACCCAGAGACGGGCAAGACGCTGGTGTTCCTGACCAACCAGCGCACGCTGCCGGCGGCCACCATCTGCGCCCTCTACAAGAGCCGTCGCGCCCCGCGCGCCTTCGGCACGACGGCAGGTCGAGCTGTTCTTCAAATGGATCAAGCAGCATCTGCGCATCAAGCGGTTTTACGGCACCTCGGAGAACGCCGTGAAGACGCAAATCTGGATCGCGGTCTCGGTCTACGTGCTGGTCGCCATCGTCAAGAAACGCCTCGATCTCGACGCCTCCCTCTACACTTTGCTACAGATCCTCTCGCTGACCCTGTTCGAGAAAATCCCCATTTTGCAG
>JANLPY010000453.1:0-32628 GCA_031367505.1 Hyphomicrobiaceae bacterium
CTTCGGGTGGGGATGGAAAGAGGCGCTGCACGTTTTGCAGGAAAATCGCACAGCCACCAGCGGAAACCTGCAACACAAATGCCGCAGAAAGGTCAACAAATTTAACCAGATCAGACGCTTGGCGCTATTTCACGGACGACAACTTCAACTGCCCGTCGAATGTTGGGTTATCCCGCCAGGGGACTTCCAAGTGGTCGCGCCCGCAAGCGGACGCCTAACCCTACAAGCGGCGGTGTTTGCGTCAACTACCCCAAATAAGCCCCGCCATTCACGTGTAGCGTCTGTCCGGTGACATAGCGGCCGGCAGGGCCGGCGAGATAGGCGACCGCACCTGCGATCTCTTCTGGTTTTCCCAATCGCCCGACAAGAGTGCGGCTCACTTGGTGGTGCGAGGGGAGCGCGACGGCCGCATCCCGCGAGGTGTCGATCAGGCCCGGCACCACACAATTGACGGTGATGCCATCGGCGGCGAGGTCGGCTGCCAGTGCACGCGTCAACCCGATCATTCCGGCCTTGGCAGTGATGACGTGAGCGCGGCCCTTGGCGCCGGTGTGAGCGCTCAAGCCGCCGATGTTGATGATGCTGCCGCCGCCAGCGCGCTTCATGTGTGCCGCGACCGCTTTGGCGCCGAGGAAACTGGCGTCGATGGTCGATGCCATCACTTCACGCCAAGCAGCGAGCGTCAATTCTTCCAACGTCGACTCGCGGCGGATTGCGGCGTTGTTGACGAGAATATCGATGCGGCCGAAGTGCTTGATGGCTTCGTTCGCCAGATGATCCGCCGTAGCTGGAGCAGCCACATCGCCGAGCACGGCCACCGCCTTGCCGCCGGCTGCTGCGATGGTTGCGACGACTTCATCGGCTTCGTCCTTGTTGCTGCGCGCATTGACGACGATCGACGCGCCCTCACCGGCAAGCATGAGAGCGATGGCGCGACCGATGTTGCGGCCAGCGCCGGTGATGATCGCGACTTTGCCGGCAAGCGGCTTGCTGTTGGTCATCGAAATTTCCTCACGTGCGAATGAATGCGAAGTCGAGTGGGCGTTCGAAACAGCCGTGCATCGCCGCCAAAGCTGCCGTAATGCGAGCATCGTCCCAGCCGCCCAGGCGAGCATTGGAGCGGAACTTAGTTTCGATGTCGGCGCGGCTGAGAGCCTCGTGACGGCCACCGCGCAAATGCGGTTGGCGCTCCTCGATTTCCCGCCCATCGGCGAACGCCAGACGGACGTGGCCGGTATAACCGTGGGGATAGGGGTTATCTGGATCGATCACGTACCTAATTTTTGATGCAACGTCACGTACCCGAGCATCGCGCACTGCATCATCGGTGAAGTGGCCGAGGCCGATCTCGCCGTGCACGAGCGCTGCAGCGATACAGTACGGCTGCGAGAATTTCGCAGCGTAACCGTTGGACGGACTCTGCTTTGCCGCAAGCGGTTCCCACAATCGATGCAGCGTGCCCTCAGCCGTCTCGCAGGTGATCGCGGTAATGCTGTCGAGGTCGAGCCCCTTGGCGCGCAAACGTATCGCGCAATCGATGTAGGGATGGGTCATGGTCCCGCACGGATAAGGCTTGAACGCGAGATCGGGCGTCACCCACGTCGCCCCGAAACCATCGAGTAACTTGCCCCAATCGCCATCGCGACGGTTGGCGAAACCGTTGAACAATCCATGCACGCCTTCAAACACGGTCCGTGGACCGGCAAAGCCGTTGGTCCCGAGGTAGGCAGCACGCAAGCCGGACTGCGCAGCCCAACCCGGATGCATGCGTTTGGTCCAGGTGCCTTCCGCGAGATACTCGATTATGCCGCCAGCCATGCTGCCGGCAATGCCGAGACTATCAACGGTCTGGCGGCGATTTGCCTGAAGCGTCGTCGCCACCGCAGCTGCCGCCGCCATCGTGCCAAATACGGCGGTGGGGTGGAACCCGGCTTTGTGCACGGCTTTCGGGATTACCAGACCTAGGCGGCAAATCGTTTCGACGCCAACAGCGATGCCGCGCAGCACATCTTGTCCCGATCGCCCCTTGTCTTCGGCCGCCGCCTGCACCGCCGGGATGATCACCGCACCGGCATGAACCGGGCCACCCTCGAATGTATCGTCGAAGTCCTCGCCGTGCGCCGCGGTGCCGTTGACGAATGCAGCGCTCGCGGCCGAGTGCCCGCCCGCGTGACCGATGATGGTCGTGCCCCCTGCGTCGCCCCACGCCGCGCGTGCTGCGGCGACGTAATCCGTGTTGCGTGCGACGAGACATAAACCGACAACATCGACCAATAGGCGTTCGGCCAATTCGTGTACGGCATCCGGCAATTTGGTGTCTTGCAGCGCGACAATCCTATCGGTCAAATGTTCTGCGACCGCTGTTTCGGGAAGTTGTTCGCCGGCCATCTTAGTTGTTCCTCAAGCCGGCGCCTGGCGTGCCGCCAACCAAGCGGTTGGCGAGGTAGACGACGCCCGCTGTCAGCACCAGCATCGATAAACCGAGTACTGCGATGGCGGCCAGATCGCCGCTCTCCTTAAGATCGAAAATCAATACCGATACGACCTTGGTCTCCGACGTGAACAGGATGATCGCCGCAGAGAGCTCTCGCACCACGGCAACGAAGGTAAAGCACCAGGTCGCGAGTAAACTCGTGCGAAGGAGCGGTCCGGTGATGTGGCTTAGCACCTGAAGACGTGTCGCGCCGAGAATGCGACTGGCTTCCTCGAGCTCCGGGTTCACCGCGTGGAACGCCGAGCGCATTTGCTGATAAGCCGATGGCAGCTCGATCGTCACATAGGCAACCAGTAGTATCCACAGCGTGCCGTACAAAACGAACGGGGGACGCGTGTAGCTGAGAAACAAGCCGACACCCAGGACGATACCCGGAATGGCGATCGGTGCGGTGGTCAGAAACCCGAGGATGCGATGACCGGGCACCGCTTTGCGGCTCGTTATGTAGGCGATCACCAACGCCAGCAAACTGCCGACGGTGGCCGTCAGGACCGCTAAGAAAAACGTGTTCTTCAAGGCATGCTTAGTTGCCGACAACTCGAAGAACACGAAGTTGAAATTGTGCAAGGTCAGCGTCTCGAAGGTGACCAGCTGCGAGGGTATCTTAGAGAACGCCGCATTAAACAGTGCGCCATAGGGTAGGAAAACGGGCAGCGCTAGCAGTGCGAAACAAAACACTGCGGCAGGCCATCGCAAGCGGTTGAGCGGGATCAAGCGCGGTGCCGCCGACTTGCCACCAACCACGGCATAGGACCGGCGCCCGAGGATCACCGCTTGCATGCGCAAAAGCCCGACGGTCAAAAGTAGCAACGGTAGCGAGGCAGCGGCCGCTAGCTCGGGCTTTGGCGGGTACTGAAACAGGCTCCATATCTTCGTGGTGATGGTATGAAAACCGGCAGGCAATGCCAGGATCGCTGGCGAGCCGAACAGCGTGATCGCCTGCAGAAATGCCACCAATAGGCCCGCCATCAATGCCGGCATGACGAGCGGCACGGTGATGCGGCGCGCCGTCGTCCACTTTGATGAACCGAGCATGGACGCAGCGTCTTCCAGGTCACCGGGCACGCGTTCGAGCGCGTTGGCCACCAACACGAATACGTACGGGAATGTGTAGCAGGTGATGACGAAGATCAGCCCCGTGAGGGTATAGATATCGAACAGCGGGTCGGCGGCGGCATCGCCGATCCAGCTGCGATAGAGCTGGTTCAACAGCCCACTGTTTGGCGCGGCAAGCAGTTCCCAGGCGATCGCGCCGAGGAAAGGTGGCGTCACGAACGAAGCGGTGACGATCAGGCGTACGCTGGATGCCAGCGGCATGTCGGTGCGAGCGACAAGCCAAGCCATCGGTGCCGCGATCAGACAACATGCAACGCCGACGCTCGTTGCAATTCCCAATGACGTCAGCAACGGGTCAACGAATGCGGGATCGGTAAACAGTCGCGCGAAGTTACCCAGCGTCGGCACGCCCTTAGCATCGGAAAGGGCGTAGATGACCAGCCAAGTCAGTGGCAGAAGTACGAGAACGCACAACGTCAACGCGAATACGATCGCAATCGGTGCCGACAGATCAAGCCCGCGCGACCAAGCTTTGCCATTCGCCGCGATCAGCGGTTTAGTCGTTGGCATGGTCATACGCGGAACAACGCTGTGTAGCGAGCAGTGATCGCTTCCGCTTCTGCGTCGATCCCGGCGGGATTCTCAGTCATCAACTTGATCTCTGATAGTGGTTTGCGGCCCGTCTTGGCTTTGACGAGCGAGTGGATCGGATACTGTCCGGATATATCGACAAGGGATTGCTGCCCCTCGGCAGACGTCATCCAACATTGCATCAATCGCGCAGCATTGGGATTTACAGCGCCAGCAAAAATGCAGTTGGGACTTGTGATCGACGGTGTGCCCTCGCTGGCGTAGACGATTTCGACCGGTGCGCCCTGCTCCTTGTGCTGCACGACATTGTAGTCGCCGCCATCGACCATGACCGCGCGTTCGCCCAGCGCGATCTTCTTCGGCGGATCGACCGAGGATTGCACTTGCATGACGCGTTGCTTGGCAAGCTTCTCGAAGTAGCCCCAGCCGAGCACTTGCACCATTTGGTAGGTTGCCGACATGATGGTGCCGGAATAGCCAGGATGACCCTTGACGAGTTTGCCTACCCACTTTGGGTCGAGCAGATCGGCAAAGCTCGCAGGCATATCGGCGGGAGCGACGAGTTTGGTGTTGACGCCGATCACGCTGAGATACATGCGAACGGTGACCGCGTAGCCATCGGGATCGCGATTATTCGCAGAGTAGTGGGCCGCGACCTCCTCCGGCACGAAAGCGGCGAGCCAGCCGTTTCGTTTCCAGGGCAGCACGTGAGCAGCATCGGCCGTGTTGACGATATCGACGTTGCGAATACCCGACGCCATCTCCTGGCCGATGCGTTGGAACAGCCGCTCACTGCCCGAACGCTCGACACGAACGGCAACACCGGGAAATTTCGCTTCGAACACCTTTGCCCATTTTTCGGCGACGACGAGATCCATCGCCGTATACCAGTTCACTTTGCCTTCCTTGCGGGCGGCCTCGACCAGCGCAGTGGTGATGCCGACTGCAGGCGGCGCTGCCGAAAGCACGCGGGTTGCACCAGCGCCCAGCAGGGCGCCAGCGCCGGCAATGACTTTGCGACGGTTCAGACGGGTCACCACGGGTACCTCCGGGCAGCAAGCTCAGGCGCGTATCTCACACCTTGAAATACTTCGCGTACTTCGCCTTGATTTCGTCAGCCTGTTTTTCTACGGCCGCGGGATCGTCCTTCATGGTCTTAATCTTCGATAGCGGAGTGCGTCCAGCCGGTTCCTTGACACCCGAATGCGCCGACTTCAAACCACCCTGATCGACAATCAATTGCTGGCCTTCGAGCGAGAACATATAGTTCTGCAACAAGCGGGCAGCGTTCGGGTTCGGCGCGTTCTTCAAGACACCGGACGGGCCGACGATTAATGGCGTGCCTTCTGTCGCGTACACGATCTCGACCGGCTCGCCTTTTTCCTTCATCTGGATCAGCAGATAATCGTTGCCGTCGACCATAATGGCGCGCTCGCCCAACGCCAATTTCTTGGGCGGGTCGGCTGCCGATTGCACCTGCATGATCTTCTGCTTCGACAACTTTTCCAGATACTCCCATCCGAGGTCTCGAGCCATCTGGAACGTCGAGGTCATGATGCTGCCGGAGTAACCCGGATGCGCCTTGACCATTTTGCCGACCCACTTAGGGTCAAGTAGGTCGGCGTAACTCTTCGGCGCATCCTCGGGCTTGACGAGCTTGGTATTATAGCCGATCGGGCAAAGCCAAATCCGCCAACTGGCGAACATGCCATCAGGATCGCGGTGCTCATCAGGATAGAATTTGGCGATATCTTCGGTCACGTAAGGCGCGAGCAGTCCCTCACGCTTCCACACAATGAAATGTGCAGCGTCAGAACTATTAACCACGTCGACGGCATTGATCTTGGAGCCTTGCTCCTGCGCGATGCGCTGGAAAATGCGCTCGCCACCGGTGCGCTCAACACGCATGGCGATGCCGGGATATTTGGCCTCGAACGCTTTCGCGACTTTCTCGGCGACCGGTAAGTCGACAGCCGTGTACCAAACGACCTTGCCTTCTTTTTGCGCGGCCGCAATCAATTCCGGCGTGACCGGGGATGCGGCCGGCAAAGCAGCCGAAGCTCGATAGCCAGAAGCTGTCATCAGCCCAGCAGCCGTCATGCCTTTAACGACGGTCCGCCGTGTCGGAGTATGAATTTTCATAGGTGGCCTCCTCCAGTTGCGCCGGATGCACTTGCGGCACCTTCGGGCGATCATTCTATCTTGATAGTAACCGGCAGCGGGCTGGCGGCAACCGCAGCTTCACTTCGGCACCTGGTTCGAACAGCAACCGCGGCGGAGCCGATATTTTCACGTGGGTACCATCGGCGATTTCGACAACATAGTCACGCGTCACACCGAGGAATACCGACCGCACGACGCGCCCCGGCAACTCATTGGCACCGAGTTGCCCATTGCCAGGAGCAAGTTCGACTTCGTGCTGGCGAATTGCGACCGAGGCGGTATCGTTACCTCGCAGCGGATCACCCTGACCGGAGAGCGTAACGCCTGCAACCGAAACGTGGCCGGCATCGAGCACCTTGCCGCGCAAAATATTGCTGTTGCCGATGAAGCGGGCGACAAACTCGGACGCGGGCCGGTCGTAGACTTCGTCCGGGCTGCCCGCCTGTTCAATGATACCACCGTTCATAACCGCAATCAGATCGGCCGTTGCCATCGCTTCCGACTGATCGTGCGTCACATACACAGTAGTATATCGATAGGTGTCGTGGAGCCGGCGAACCTCATCGCGCATTTCCTCGCGCAGGTTGGCATCGAGGTTGGATAGCGGCTCATCGAGAAGCAGTGTTTCGGGCTCGACGACGAGTGCGCGCGCAAGTGAAACCCTTTGTTGTTGCCCGCCGGACAACTCGGCCGGATAACGCTCGGCCAACGCCGTAAGCTTCGTCGTAGCCAGAATGCCATCGACCTTCTTGGTGATCGTTTCCCGATCGAGTTTACGCAAGGTCAAACCATAGGTGACGTTTTCGCGAACCGTCATGTGCGGCCAAAGTGCGTAACTCTGGAAGATCATCGACATATTGCGACGTTCAGGAGGAACCGTACGGCCCGGTGCCGACACGACCTTATCGCCGACGCGGATCTCGCCGCCAGATGGTTCGATAAAGCCTGCGATTAATCGCAATGTCGTAGTCTTGCCGCAGCCCGATGGTCCGAGCAGGCACACCAGAAGACCATGATCGATATGGAGTGAGATATTGTTGACGGCCCTTTGTGAGCCGTAGGCCTTACTTAAGCCTAGCAATGCAACCGATGCCAAACGTCCCTCCAACACTTTCGGGCGAATGTGTCCTCGCCTCGCAAGGCTACCGTTAGCACACTTGCGGGGCGATGCCAGAGCAACGCTATACAGCAGCAGGGTTAGCGCTTGACCGATCTCCCCGCCACCGCGAACAGCTCATCGACAGGCAACACCCGCGACGTGATTTTCTGTTCGGCCGCAAACGTCGTTACGGCCTGCAACGCCTGCCGGTTGGATTCGATCCCGAAGGCAAAGGGCTCGATTGCAAGCACATCCTTGATCTCGCGAGCCGCCACGTCTGCTGGAGCGTGCGCAGATCCGGTGCGCAAGTTTGCATAGTATTCTTGTTTTGACGCATCGAATGCCGCGAATAGCGCCGGCGCAACCCACGGATGCTCATCGAGCACCGCATCACGAATAACGATGGTGTGATTGATCGGATAGATGCCGGTCCGGCGATAGTAATCGAAGCCGGCTTGGCGCGCCTCGGGTATCAACGGATAAATGTCGGGCGAGACCGACTTCACATCGCCGATTGCGGCTGCACAATCGCCGCTTAACAACAGATCCTCTGTCGACTTTCCACGGCCCGATAGATCTACATTTGGTGGGTATTCATATTCTGCCACGTGCTCATCATCGGTCGGCACCCAGGTGATGCGATCGAGATCGACGCCATATTCGGTCTGCCAGATACCGCGCACCCACACGCCCGTTGTCACCGTGTAGCCCCGATTGACCGCCACGCGATGGCCTTCGACATCCTTTGGCGACTTGATGCCGGACCGCGCAGTCGTGAATGCCGCCCAGTGATGGAAATTGCGCGTCACGAACACCGGGATCGCGGTTGCGGCGAGCCCTCGATCCTTCGCACAAAGATAAGTTGTAATCGCCATCTCACAGATATCGAATTCGAGGCCGCGCACCATTCGGCGCATGGCCTTGGTCACCGGCAAAATCTCGATCGGCTCGAGTTGCAGGCGACCCGTATCGACCGTGCCACTCTTGAGGGCGACTGTGACACCGTAGGTGCCGATCGCAATTGTCAGCGGTTGACCGGTCATCGAGCCTCCGTACAATACATGCCATGTCCGATACCGGCGGACATGAGCTTCACATCCGAGCAAATCCATTTTCTAACGATCGGGCAAGTGTTAAGGAACGCTACTGTTCCATGTGCACGAGGACACGCATGACCACCTCAGCCAAATCTGGCCTGATTATCTCGGCCCACCCCGGCGACTTCGTCTGGCGCGCGGGAGGAGCGATCGCACTCCACGCAAAACGCGGATATCGAGTGAAAATCTTGTGCCTGTCCTACGGCGAACGTGGCGAAAGCCAGTTTGCCTGGAAAAAGGCCGGCGTCAAAATGGCGGACGTCAAGGCCCAGCGCCGCGAGGAAGCAGAAGCTGCGGCGCAAATGCTCGGCGCCGAGATCGAGTTCTTCGATGCTGGCGACTATCCCTTGCACACGACACCGGCCATGCTCGATCGCACCATCGACGTGTTCCACGAATTAAATCCGGCATTCGTGCTGACGCACGCGCTGGAAGATCCCTACAACGTCGATCATCCAGAAGCGGCGCGGTTCGCTCAGGAAGCCCGCATCATCGCGCAGGCGGCAGGCCATAAACCTGATCCAAACCGCACTTATGCGGCGCCCCCGGTATTCCTGTTCGAGCCGCACCAGCCAGAACAGTGCAACTTCAAGCCCAACGTGATCCTCAACATCGACGAGGTGTGGGAGATCAAACGAAAAGCATTCGAAATCCTCGCCGCGCAAAAGCATTTGTGGGCGTACTATGAGCGCGTGGCGCTCAATCGCGGCATGCAGGGCGGACGCAACTCCGGCCGCCCGATGACCTATGGTGAGGCGTATCACCGGCTGTTCCCGGAAGCGCTGGAGGTGCTGGCATGAACGGCGTCGTCTACCGCAATATCAAGCGCGCTGAGGCCAGCACAATTGCCGAGTTGCGATCCTTCGGCGTCTCGACCGTACACGAAGCCATGGGCCGCCTCGGCCTGATGAAGACGTACATGCGGCCAATCTATCCGGGTGCCCAGATCGCCGGAAGTGCCGTCACAGCACTCGCTCATCCCGGCGACAACTGGATGCTGCATGTCGCGATCGAGCAAATCAAACCAGGCGACGTTCTACTGGTCGCATTGTCCGCCGACAATACCGACGGCATGTTCGGCGACTTGCTGGCGACCTCACTGCACGCGCGCGGCGGCGTTGCACTCATCATCGACGCCGGTTGTCGCGATGTCAGAACGCTGACCGAGATGAAGTTTCCTGTTTGGTCACGGGCGATCTCCGCCAAAGGTACGGTGAAATCGACCCTAGGTTCGGTCAATATTCCGGTTGTATGCGCCGGTGCGATGGTCAATCCGGGTGATGTCATCATCGCCGACGATGACGGCGTCGTGGTGGTGCCGCGCCAGCATGCGGCCGAAGTTTCAGCCGCCGCCCGCAAACGCGAAGACGCCGAGACCGATAAGCGCGCGCGCTTGGCCGCCGGTGAAATTGGTCTCGACCTGTACGGCATGCGCGATACGCTCGCTCGTGCCGGCCTGCGCTATATCGATGAACCAGAGGCGTAAGGCCATACCGATGACAGCCGAACCGAACTACGACGTCGCCCACCTCGGCCATGTTGAATTGCTGACCAACAAACCGGAAGCCAGTCTCGACTTCTTCGTCAACATTTTCGGCCTTACCGAAAGTGGACGCGAGGGCGACAGCGTCTACCTGCGCGCCTTTGATGACTATGAATTCCACACGCTGAAACTCACCGCATCCAACACCACCGGCATGCGGCACTGCGGCTACCGTTGTTCCAGCCCGGCGGCGCTGGCCAGACGCGTTGCCGCAATCGAAAAACTGGGCGGCGGCATCGGCTGGAGCGACGGCGATCTCGGTCACGGCCCGGCCTATCAGTTTCGCGATCCCGACGACCACGTGTTCGAGATCTATTACGACACCCGGCGTTATGAGCCGCCGGCCGATCTCAAACCGGCGCTGAAGAACCAAGCACAGCGATACGTCCCACGCGGCGTTGCGACCCGCCGGTTGGACCACTTCAATCTCCTTGCAGCCGATGTCGCAGCCATTCGTGATTACCTGCCGCAGGCACTTGGATGCCGCGTCACCGAGCAGATCATCCTCGACAACGGCGCGGTTGCCGCCTGCTGGTTCACCGTCAATAACAAGAGCTACGACGTCGCTTATTCACGCGATGCCAGTGGCACGCGCGGCCGCTTTCATCACCTCACCTACGCCGTCGACCAACGCGAGCACATCTTGCAGGCAGCCGACATCTTCCTCGAAGCCGGCGTGCACATCGAAACCGGCCCGCACAAGCACGCGATCCAACAGACGTTCTTCCTTTACGTCTACGAGCCTGCCGGAAATCGCGTCGAGATCGCCAATGCAGGTGCCCGGCTGATACTCGCGCCGGACTGGCAACCGATCACCTGGACTGAGGAAGAGCGCAAGAAGGGCCAAGCCTGGGGGCTGAAAACGATCGAGAGTTTTCACACGCATGGCACCCCGCCAATTGTACACGGCTGAGCATCACACGAACGGCCATCCGCGAAAATCGGTTTGCTGTTCTGAGCTTTACGCAGTCGAGCAGGGCTTGCCCCCAAGGGCCCAACTGTCGAATACTCCGCCCAAACAAACGCGGAGGAACGCACCATGTCCCAGTCGCTTGCTCAAGGACCCTCGAAACATGCCGATTGGCCGTTTCAGGTGAAGCCGCTGCATCCGACGTTCGGATGCGAGATTACGGGCATCACGCTCGAGCAGGCGGTCGAGGAGAAGGCATTCGCCAAGATCCACGAGGCGTTCCTTCAGTACGAGATGATCTTGTTCCGCAATGTCGATCTGCCACCGGCCACTCAAGTCGCGTTCGCGCGCCGCTTCGGCGAAGTACAGATCCACCCGATGCATCAATATCACGGCTACGGATTTCCTGAGATCTACCTCCTGTCGAACCTTGATGCCGAAGGCCGCCCAAACGGCAAACATCCCGACAAGGGCACGCTGTATTGGCACACCGATGGTTCATGGCGCGAGCGCAGTGGCCTCGCCACCATGATGTATTCCGAGATCTGCCCCAAGGTTGGCGGCGAGACCCAATTTTGCGACATGTATTCAGCCTATGAAAATCTATCTCCCGAATGGAAGGCGCGCATTCGCGGCAAGAAGGCGGTGCATAATCTCGACTTTTCTCGCACCCGCCGTCATGGTCACGATCCGATGACGGCGGAGCAAAAGGCCAAGGTGCCCCCGGTTGCACAACCGATCATCCGCCAGCATCCCGAGACCAAGCGGCTCGGCATTTTTCTCGGTGATCATGCGGAGTATGTCGAGGGCATGCCCTACGAAGAGGGCCGGGCACTGATCGAGGAACTCAACGTCGCCGCAACGCCGGAGCACCTCGTCTACACCCACAAATGGACGCCCGGCGAATGCATCGTGTGGGACAATCGTTGCACCATGCACCGCGCCACCGGCTTCGACGTCGAACATGACCGCCGCAAAATGCGCCGCTGCACCATCAACGGCGACCGGCCGATGGATGGTTTTTTTGATTGATTGAGACAGGTGCAATTGGCGCCTCGACACCTACAACGAGGTGACGAGGCGCATACGATTCCTACACTGCATTCTCCCGGGCCCAATCGACGACATCGGCGTGGGTGGCGAACCAGACGTTGCCTTTTGATTTGGCGTGGCGGATCAGCTCTTCGAGAATCCAGATACGCGAGCGGTAGCCGATCACGTGCGGGTGGCAGGTGATCTGGAAAATGCCGCCTTCTTCATACGCCGCGTCGAACTCTCGACGGAAGATATCGAGCACGTCGGCCGGTGGCGTATAGGGCCGAAGTGCCGAAAACCGGTTCATCATGAAGTAGACCGCGTCGTCACGCACCCACTCGACCGGAAACTCGACGATGCCGGTCGGTGTGCCGTCGAGTAGCAGTTCATAACAATCCTCATCGGCCATCAGCGACGAGTCGTATTTCAACCCCATCTCCTTTTCGATGCGTAGCGTATTCGGGCTGAAATCCCACGATGGCGTTCGCAAGCCCACCGCGCGTTTGCCGGTGATCTTTTCCAGCGTATCGGCCGAGCGCATCATCAGGTCACGCTCGACGTCATACGGCAGCACGGAATTGAGCTCGTGAATCCACCCGTGAATGCCGATTTCGTGGCCCTCGGCAATCACGCGGCGCTGTTCGTCCGAGTGGAGGAGTGCGGCCACCGCGGGCACGTAGAACGTCGCCTTGATGCCGTGCTTGTCGAGCAATTTCAAGATCCGCGGCACGCCGACACGATTGCCGTATTGCCCCCAACTCATGCGGCCGATCGATTTGCCGCCGTCGCGCAATTCGTTCGTCTCATGGTCGCTATCGAACGACAGTGCGACGGCACATCTGGCGCCGCCTTTCCATGTTTTGGGACGATAGCTGCGGCCGGCACGCACCTGATTGACCAGTCGGCGCCAATGCTCTTCCGGCCATTGCCAAGGCTCGAGCGGTTTTGTTTGATCGGTCATGACACAACTCCATGGAGCTCTTCATTTCAAGTCATCGAATGCCGTCTCTTTGAGCCCCGCGATCACCACTGTGGATATGATCGCTGCCCCAATCAAATAAAAGACGTGCGCCGTCGGCGATTGAAAGCGATCGATCAGCCACACCGAAATGAGCGGCGCAAAGCCACCGAAAATGGCGACCGCCAGCGCATAGCCGGAGGTCATCCAAGTCGAACGGCTACGGGTCGGAAAGATCTCCGCGATCGCTGCCGGCCCTGGCCCTGAGAACATCGAAATCAGCACCGCGAACAACACCTGCACGGCGATCAACTCGCCGTAACCGATCCCCGACAGGATGTAATTGAAGAGTGGATACGGCAGCACGACAAAAGCCAAACAGCACGTGAGCAACAAGGGTTTTCGCCCTAGCCGATCCGACAGCAAGCCCATCAACGGAATGCAGACCAGCAGCGCCAACAGACCGATGGTGTTGGACCACAGCGCTGCGGAGGGCGAGAGCTTCAGGTACTTTTGCGTGTACGTCGGCATGTAGTTGAGCAGTACGTAGAAACATACGGTCCACACGACTGTAAAACCGAACGCACGACCGGCGAGCAGCCAGCCACTCTCTTCGGCAATCGCTTCGGCGCCCGTCACTGGTGCCGATTTCGCGACTGCCTCGTAGGCTGGCGTTTCCTTGATGGTCCGTCGCATGTACATGCCGACCGGCCCAAGTATGCCGCCCAACAAGAACGGCACGCGCCATCCCCAATCATTCATCTGATCAGGCGTCAGTAGCGTATTGAGGGCGGCCGCAACGCCGGACCCTAACAACAGCCCGGCGACCACGCTCGTCTGCTGGAAACTTCCATACCATCCGCGCTGCCCTTTCGGCGCCCACTCGACGATGTAAGCGGTCGAGCCGCCCCACTCGCCACCGGCCGAAAAACCTTGCATCAGTCGCGCAGCAACGAGCGCTAACGGCGCCAAAATACCAACTTGGGCGTAGGTGGGTAGGATGCCAATCAGCACCGTGCCCGCAGCCATCAAGAAGATCGTTAGGAGTAGTGCTGTCTTACGGCCGTGTGTGTCGCCAAGCCGGCCAATAATGATGCCGCCGAGAGGCCTCGCAACGAAGCCTAGGCCATACGCGAGGAACGTAGAAAGAAGCGCCGTCGTCTCGTCGGTCTGCGGAAAGAATTTCTTGGCAATGATGCCAGCAACAAATGCGTAGACGGCAAAATCATACCACTCCAGCACGTTGCCAATGACCGCCGCTCTGACGGCGCGGCGGCTCTCAGCTTGATCTTGCTGCTGCATATTCTATCCCTCCGGTTTCGTATTTCCCGACCACTTCTTGTTGTTAAATTGGTTCGACCTTGCGAAATTCTCTCAGGGGCTCCCCCACATCCGAAAGATTGAAGCTGGCACACAGGCATGGGCAAGGGGCCACGACCGCTAAAGTACGCCTATCCCGCGCATGGCTGCACTGCGGCCGCGACCTGGGTGCGTGTGGCCGCGGCAAGCCTGCGGTGAATTCGATGGCGCAATCCGCCCACTCATGCTGCAATAAGTTGTGCCGGATTCCACTTGGATACAGTGCACATAAGAACAACAACGCGTGGACTTAGGGGGGAGACGACGATGGGCAATTTTCGCTCTGCGATTTTGTCGGCTTGCGCTGCAAGTACGGTGCTTCTGGCCAACCCGCTGCTGACCGAGGAGATCGTCGTCAGCAACTACGGTGTATCGGCGAACGGGATGCCGTTCGCGGTGGCTATGGCCAAAGGTTACTTCAAGGACGAGGGCGCGAACGTCACCGGCATCGTCACTTCGGCCGGCGGTGGCACCACCTTGCGCAACATGCTGGCAGGCAACGTGCCGTATGGCGAAGTGAGCCCCAACGTCGTCGTCGCGGCAATCCAGCAAGGCGCCGACATCAAGATCATCAGTGACAATGTCAGCACGGTTGCCGAATTCGTGTGGGCGGTGAAGCCCGCCTCGCCGATCCAGAACGTCAAAGACCTGAAGGGCAAGAAGATCGCCTATACCAATCCGCGATCGACCAGCCAGGCACTCGCTACGCTGGTGCTGCAGTCTGGTGGTTTAAAAACCGAGGACGCCGAGTTGGTGAAAACGGGTGGCTTCGGCGAAGGCATAGCAGCACTCGATGCTGGGCTCGTCGATGCCGCACCGATCCCCGAACCTCTATGGTCGAAATTCAAGGACAAGTATCGCGCCATTGCCAAGGCGAGCGAGATGCTACCGCCACTGTCGAACGTAGTCGGTGTCGCGGTATCGGCCCAGGCCGAAGCCAAGGGCGACTTCATTCGCGCCGTGATACGGGCCCGCCGCAAGGCCGTCGAATTCATGACGAAAAATCCGGATGAAGCTGGTGATATCGTCGCCAAAGCCTACAACATCGAACCGGCAATTGCCCGTGCCGCGGTCGCCAACCTCACCACCAGCAAGACCAATGGCGTTCCTTACTGGGGTGCGGGTGCCATCCACATGGAAGGCCTGAAGCGCACCATCGAGGTGCAAAAAAGCGTCGGCGCCATCACCGGCGATATCGACGCGGCGAGCATGATCGACACCCGTTTCCTGCCTGACGATCTCAAGGCGTTGCAATGACATCGGCTGCTCACGTTACATTACGCGCCGCTGAAAAGACCTTCATTCGTGCCGACAGCCGGGAAACCGTCCACGCGCTTGGTCCAATCGATTTGGAACTGCGCAACGGTGAGTTTTTCGCAGTCGTTGGACCATCGGGTTGCGGCAAGTCGACGATGCTCGAACTGATTGCCGGCTTGACGGCGACAACAAAGGGCAGCGTCGAATTCGAAGGCTCCTCGATTGCCAGCCGTATCCCGGATGGGGTCGGCGTCGTGTTCCAGGAGGACGCTTGTTTCCCCTGGATGACGGTGCGCGACAACATCGGCTTCGGCCTGCGTCGGGCGAAGCTCAGCGGGCCGGAACGCGAGCATCGCGTAACAAATGCGCTCGATATGATGGGACTGACGGGCTTTGCCGGGAGTTACCCAGCGCAACTGTCTGGCGGCATGCGGCAACGAGTTTGCATCGCGCGCACGCTGGTGACACAGCCACGCTTGATCCTCCTTGACGAGCCATTCGGTGCGCTCGATCAACAAACCAGGCTGCTGATGGGCGAAGAACTACTCAAGCTTTGGCGGCATACGGGCGCGACGGTTTTTCTCATCACGCATGCGCTCGACGAAGCCGCCATGCTGGCTGATCGCATCGGCGTTATGTCGGCTCGGCCCGGGCGCCTGCTGGAGATCATCGAAACAAACTGGCCGCGCGATCGCGACAGCCGCATTGTCGAGGACGTTAGGTTTGGCGAGATTACCGCGCGGCTGTGGCGATCGCTGCGCGAGGAATCGATGAAGTCGATCGGCAAGGTGAAGGTCGCGTCATGACCCGCGCCACGCTCTATCGCACCGCGATTCTGGCAAGCATCGTCGCTATGTTCGAAATTCTCTGCCTGACCGGCAAGATCGATCGCATCACGATGCAGCCGCCACATCGCATGATGCTGGATTTGATCAACATGCTTGCTTCCGGCAAACTAAATGGTGCGATCGTCAAGACTCTGTCGAATGCGGGTATCGCGCTGATCCTGGCACTCATCGTCGGCCTTGCTTCCGCAATCGTGCTGTTTCGTTTCCGTTTGGTGCGAGAGGTGCTCGATCCGCTTTTTGCAACCTACTACGCGATCCCGATTTTTGCGTTCTACCCGCTGTTGATCGTGTTGTTCGGATTGGGCGATACGCCACAGATACTGCTCGGCTTCATGCTCGCCGTCGTTGCGGTCATCGTCAATACCTTGAACGGGCTCGATCGGGTACCGCGCGTATTATTGAAAACCGCGCGCGTCAATCACATGGGTGGCATTGAGACCGCGCTTAAGATCATGCTGCCGTTAGCTGCCCCTTACGTGTTAACCGGCGTCAAGCTCGCGGTTGCCTATTCGCTGATCGGCATCATCGGCGCGGAGTTCATCATGTCACGCGGTGGCATGGGATATGAAATCAGCTTCGCCTACAACAACTTCGACAACGCCACTATGTATCCGCTGATCATCCTCATCTTGTTCGTATCGATCAGCTTGAACACCGCGCTGGCGCTATGGGAGGGCCGGTTGTTGCGGCGCCGGGGACAACGATGAACTCCTCCTCACGTGCCGCGCGAAATGCCTGTCTGCTCGTCTTGCTGATGCTTGCCGCTTGGCAGCTGCTCTATTGGGCGGTGGGTGACACGGCGTTGCGGTCGCCGGCACAAACCCTGCGCTATGCCGGAGCACTGTTAGCTGGCGACATGCTTTGGCCGCACATGCGCGAGACCATGACTGCTTTCGCGCTGGCTCTGACACTGGCAATTGTCGCTGGCCTGGCGATCGGCTTTACGCTTGGGCACAATAAGTTCGCAGGCGATGTTTTCGAACCGATGTTGGTCGCGGTCTACTCCATCCCGAAAATCACCCTCTACCCGATCTTACTCTTGATGTTCGGGCTCGGCATGTCGGCGAAGGTTGCATTCGGCACCATCCACGGCGTCATTCCAATCGCCATTTTTACGATCAATGCCGTTCGCAACGTGCGCCAAGTGCTGATCAAGACGGCGCGTGTCATGAACCTCACCAACACCGAGATGGTCCGCTCAATACTGCTGCCGGCCGCTTTGCCAGAAATTTTTACCGGTATCCGTGTTGGCTTTTCGCTCACTCTGGTTGGAACACTCCTGGGCGAGATGTTTGCCTCGCAACGCGGCCTCGGCTTCCTGTTGATGAATGCGATCGGGCTGCACAATATCGATCTGATCATGGTGCTGACTTTGCTGCTGATCGTCTTTGCCGCAACCGTCAGCAGCATTTTGCTATTCTATGACCGCAAACTTCATGATCGAAGTTCCTAAATTTCCGCGCGGTGGAAATGGGATCTGAACGCCGCAGCGAAACGATTTTCGCAAGTGCCAAGACGACGAGGCGATAAGCGGCGCTTCTGGTACTTCGTCAAACAATAACGGCGCGATCTTCGAGACCGCGCCGCTCATGTCTTAATTGGCGATCATTGGGCGCCGCTATTTGATCAGAACCGATGGAAGCCAGGTTGCGATGCCCGGAAACAAGCAACACAACACGACGGCGACCAGCATCAGAAGTAGAAACGGCACCGTGCCCCAGATGATGTCCGACAACGGGATATCGGGCGCGATGTTCTTGATCACAAAGATATTCAATCCGACTGGTGGATGGATCAATCCCATTTCCATGACAATGGTCATCACCACACCGAACCAGATCAGATCAAATCCGGCGGCCTTAAGCGGCGGTAACACGATCGGGGCGGTCATCAAAATGATCGACACCGGGGGCAAAAAGAAGCCCAGGACAATGACGAAACCGAGAATTGCCGCGAGCAAAACCCACTTCGACAACCCAAGGCCGATCACCCACGCGGCGGTCGCTTGGCTGATGTGGAGATAGCTCATGACATTGGCATAGAGCAGCGACATGCCAATGATCATCAGCAGCATGGTCGACTCGCGCAGCGTGCCACTGACGATCGGCATAATCTTCGACGGCCGCCAGATCCCGTACATGACGCCAATGACAACTAGAGCCAATACCGCACCAACGCCGGCCGTTTCCGAAGGTGATGCCCATCCGGCATATAGAACGACCATCACGCCAGCCAAAATTGTAACGAACGGCGCAACCCACGCGATCATTCGAAATTTTTGCGATGCCGTGTAGTGCTCCTCCGTCAGCAGCGCCGACCGCACTCCGGTTTGCGAGGCCGTCTCCTGCGCCATCCGGAATTCCTTGCGATACCGGAATACCGAATAGGTTGCGAACATCGTGATCAAGAGAAGGCCAGGCCCAATACCTGCCAGGAACAGCTTGCCGAGCGATACTTCCGCTGCAACCGCGTACAGAAGCATCGTGACCGATGGTGGCAATAGAATTCCAAGCGTACCACCAGCCGCGATGATGCCGGCAGCGAAACCTCCGGAATACCCGCGTCGACGCATCTCCGGAATGCCCGCCGAGCCGATCGCCGAACATGTCGCCGGTGAGGAACCAGCCATGGCGGCGAACAGTCCGCAAGCGATCGTATTGGCCACACCAAGGCCGCCGGGGATCTTGTAAAGCCAGGCGTGCAGTGCCGAATACAGATCCTTACCCGCGTCCGATCGGCCGATCGCTGCGCCCTTGAGGATGAAAAGCGGTATCGCCAAAATGATGACGTTGGCGAGTTCCTCGTAGAAGTTCTGCGCTATCGTGTCGACCGAAGTCGCTGGCATGAACAACATCATAAAGACCAGCGCAACGACACCCAACGCAAACGCGATGGGCATCCCTGAGAACATGAACAGCAGCGTCACGACGCAATAGGAAACACCGATCTGCCATTGCGGCAAGCCCACTATGATCGGTTTAACAGGGCGGTTCCAGAGCAAGAATGCCGCCACGCTAACGACGACGACACCCAAGGTTATCAACGAACGTTGGCCAACCTGAAGCGCAACCTGAACCGCCAGGAGCACCATGCCCACGGTGAGGACCGTATAGGGGATCCACAGTGGCGGCCCCCACGCCGAGTGCGACGTCTGCCCTTCGTGAACGGCTTCAGAGAGCAGTGCGCCAGCCTTCCACGCGAAGAAAAGGCAGAATGCCAGGACGATCGCATCGACGATCGCGCGCCTTGCCCGGTTTACGCCCGCCGGCAAAATCGGATCGAGAATCTCGATCCCGATGTGGCCGCGACGCGCCTGTACCGATGCGGCCGACAAGAAAATAGATCCAGCAATCAGAAAGATCGTCACTTCGTCTTGCCACAACAGGGACTGCCCCATGATGTGCCCGGCAACGACGCCGATTGTGAGAACCAAACTCGCGGCCACCAGTGCGGTGGCCGAGAGTTTGAACATGAAATGATTGATCGTCTCGACAGCAGCGGCGATCCCCGTTGCTGTCGAAACATTGCCCGAAACGTCGGTCGCCAGAATGGCGTCGTGTTGAAGCCCCCCCGCCACGTTAAGCCACCGCGCGGGCTAGTTTCAAAAGCTCAGCGGCTTCTGTTGATTTCGCAGCGAAATCCTTCCAGGCGCTTGCCTCGGAAATTTTCCGCCAGGCATCTAGGTTGGCAGCGCTCAAATCATTAACCTGCACGCCCTTCGCGGTATAAACCTTGGCGACCTCCTGGTCGTCCTTTTGGGCTTCGGCCATACCCCAAGCCTCGAGCTCCGCGCCGGCATCCAATAACGCCTTCTGTTGGTCCGGCTTCAGGCCGTCAAAAATCGACTTGGACATGAGCAGTGGCTCGAGCATGAACCAGAACGAACCTTTGCGAGCGGCGGTCAACGACTTGGCAAGTTCTTCCAAACGGAATGAGATCAGACTGGTCGAGGATGTCACTGCGGCGTCGAGTGAACCGGTTTGCATGCCGATGTAGATTTCGTTGGACGGCATCGTCGAAACTTGTGCACCGGCGGCTGTGAACATGAGGTCCATTTCGCGACTGCCACCACGGATCTTGAGGCCCTTCACGTCATCGGGTGACGCGACGGTGCCTTTGCGCGACGCGACGCCGCCGGCTTGCCAGATCCAGGATATGATCTTGACGCCCTTTTCCTCGACGATCTGACTGAGCGCTTTGCCTACCGGCGCCGATTTCCACTTTGCGCCTTGCTCGTAACTAGTCACGAGGCACGGCATCAGGCCGAGATTGCATGCGTGCAGTTCGCCGCCAGCATAGGCTATCGGATACAGTGATATGTCGAGCGCGCCCTTGCGGAGTGCGGAGAACTGAGCATTCGTTTTCATCAACGACGAGTTCGCATAGATTTCAAACTTCAAGCTGCCGCCAGTTTTCTTTTCAACATCGCGTGCCAGGATCCGGCAAAGGCGATCGCGAAAATCACCCTGATCGATTGTGCCGCCCGGAAACTGATGCGAGATTTTTAGCGTTGTCGCTGCCTGGGCAGAGCCTGGACGACTGAAGGTCAAAACGGCGGGAGCCGCGATTAGACCGGACAATACATGACGACGATGGATGGACATGGTGTTAATTCCCTTTGACAAAGCCGTGCCGGGACATCCGGTACTCGCGGCTTAAACGAGAGTGTTGGTCACGATTAAGACGCGCGCGCGAGCCCAGTTTTGGACGCGCGCGCGTTGTTCAGTTCTTGGTAGTGTCTTTTTCGCTTATTTCTTCTTCTCTACCCAGCTGCGGTAGGCCTGGAACAGCGCATCGCGCTCCTGATCCGTCATTTTTGCTTTACCGCCAGCCTGTGCCTGCTGCTCTAGAAGTGCGTTGAACTTCTCCCTGGATGCCGCATCGGAAGCCGCTGTTGCATTCGTCGTCACAGCGGCCGCCTCGACTGGATTGGAGCGAGGCAGCATTTCCTCAGCGACGCTATAGCGCTTCCATCCCGGAACCGATGCGGCAAGATTGATTTCTTTCCACTTCGGCTGGAACGGCGGCTTCTGGAACTGCTCGAACTTAGCGTAGAACTGTTCGATGAAGCGAGAAACACGGCGATAGCGGTCACTCTCTTTCGGCCAGTTGTAAACCGCGAGCACGGTGGAAACGCCGATCGAATCCACCTTCTCACCTTTGGGGATGAGATTGGGGTAATCTTCGCTGGTCAACTCGATGGGAACATAGAAGTCGTTGAACTTATCCGAGAAATCGACCGGCAGGAAATGAAAGCCTGGCTCCGGTTTGAATTTCGTGAATAGCTCGTTTGGTTTACCGACCACGTGCACCACTGCCGAGATCTCGCCAGTTCGCATTTTTTCCAACGCGATCGAATTGTTAATGAACACGCGTTCGGCCTTTACGCCTAAGCGGTCGAATACGATGCCACCTGTCAAATTAGCGGCGCTGCCAACCGTGTTGAAGCTGACCTTCTTGCCGGCCAGATCTTCAATCTTCTTGATTTCCGGACGTGCGTAGATGTGCACCTCCGTCAAAAAGAATCGCGTGATGTACTGGACCCGATCGCCGATGTTCGAGGTCTTGCCGTCGCGCTTGAAATGCTCGAGCACGTCGGCCTGGGTGATGGCAACGTCGATCCCCTTCAAGTACAGCAGATCTTCCACGTTTCCGACCGCGCCGTAGGATACGACTGGCAGAATGCGCAAATTGGGGGGATCATCGAGAACCTTACCAATCTCAGCTGCGAACCTGATGAATGTACCTTCCAGCAAACCGCCTGCTAGGCCGACCGTCCATTCGTTCATGCGTTGAACCGAAGGACTTTCACCGACAAGTGCCGACTTAGGCGTCCCAGGCGAGGCAGCTGCTTTGCGTGGCGTCTGCGCTTCACTCTGGCCTGCCGCGAACGAACCACTCGCGAACATAACCAGTGCTAAAATAAAGGCTCTCATCATCTTCCTACCCCAACTATTCTCAACTCAACGTGACTTCAATCGCTCGAGACGCTCGACCGAATCTTTCGAACCAAGATCCATCGCCCGCCTATACCATTGCCGGGCCATCTCAACGTCTGGTCGCATGCCCTGCACCTGCATCGAACTAAATAGATTGGGGTCGAACGTCGCCCCCATTGCATTGGCGGCCTGCGCATCACCTGCATCGGCCGCCTTCTTGAAAAACATGCGGGCGCCAATCACATCGCCGCTGGTGAGACGCGCTTCGCCTTTTTCAAACCATCCGCGCGCCTTTTCCTCGGTGTCGTTTTTGCCAACTGCCTGCCTGAGGTCGGTTGGCGGCTCAATCGTAATTGTCGGATTGAGACGCGCCAACTGCACGCCCTGCCCGCCGGTAAGAGATACTGTCAGCTGAGTAGTTACCGTCGCCTCTGGAAGCGTCAACAGCAAGCCCGCCAAGTCTTCCGTGCGCAATTTCCAACTACCGTCAGCATTTCGAATACCATGGTTCAACTTGGCAGCCACGGGCAGATCGCTCACAGTGATTTTGAGACTTTCGACCGCACCGCCTGCCGCGTCAAGCACGATCGGGAATGCGACTTCTGATACTCCAGTGGGCACCGAGATGTCGTCCACTCTCAAACGTGGCGATGGCCGGCGAACAGCCGGTGCCGATGGTGGTTCACTATTCACACTAGGTATGAAAGCTGATGCTGTCGCAACGCTCGGCGATGTGGGCGCCGCACGAGCCGACGCCTCGATAGAGGCAATGCCGGGCGAAAGTTTGACATCTGGATCACGAACAGTTGCACGTGCTTCGACAATTGGCTCGCGCCGTGTATTTTCTTGCATCGTGCTTGGTGATCGATTGAAACTCAAAAGCGCTAGGATCGCAACGAGAGCCACGACGAAACCGCCGCCGGTTGCTAGCAAAATCCGGCGGACCGAACTGCGCGGTTCTGCAATCTCTTCATCATCACGCTTAATGAGCGCACCGGAGCGGCCTCGCAAATCGGCGGCGAAAGCCGGCGCTCGTTTCGATGCTTGCTCGACTTCAAGCTGGTCCTCTGTTGGGCCGAAATCGTTAGAATATTTCAGCTTAGGTGGAAGTGATGCTGGCGCATCCGCCAACCATTCATTCGGGCGTGGCGTTTTCGAAGTCTGTTGGCGCCCAGTGATCTTGCGCGCTACACCGGAAAGAATCTCTTCGGCATATTGCGGTGAATGGTTCTGGAATGCGCCGACGGATGCCGCTTCGGCTCGTGAGGACTGCTCAAAATCGCTAATGAAGCGAGCGGTATCCTCGCGCCGCGACGCTTCCCACTCAGCCTGAGCCGCGATCGATTTCGCTGGATCAACATCGCGTGAGTTGACTCCAGCCTCATCCATGTTGGCATTCCAAGCCCCTGGGGCCGTTTGCGGCGGTCCCGCTGGTGCCGCAGGGTTGAAATATTGTGACAGCAGGCCGCTCGTCGGATCAAGCACCCGCGGAGATGAACTATCGTGAGCCGCCCCGCGATCGGCCATCGCGTCCGAAACCACATCGAGCGATGACTGTGGTGGGTTGCGACCGGTATCGGTTTCGGGCAGCGATAGTCGCGTCAGCATCTCGCGAAGGCTGAACCCCTTCGTTTGCTTTGTCTTGCCGCCATGCTTCCGGAGCTGCAGCATTTTTACCCAGATACTGTTACGAGTTTGGAAGTATTCGGTAGACAGCTGCTCCCAACGCAAACGCCTCGGCCGCAACGTAATTGATCCCCAGGTTGGATTGAACAAGGTTTGTGGCGATTGTTCGACAAAATTCCGGCGATGAAATTAACGCGACCACTCATGGTTGTACCACCCTCATACTTGGATGGTCGAAACATGTGGTCATAGCGTAGCTTTTTTGTTTGCTCCCTGAGTAAAGCGGGGCGTCTGATGTTTTGAAACGACGTGCGGATCAAGCGATCATACGAAGCAGCCGAGGCCGGCAATTCAACCCACGAAAGGCTGTTGGCCCGGGCGCCGGTTGCCGGCCATGTTCATGAGGTTGCCCGACGGCGAATTATTTCCGAAAGACGGAACCGATGACGGCATGACCGACGCTTCCTTCGACGACGATATCGTCGTCGGTATCGATGCGAAGCGCAAAACCGGTTTCGAGCTGTTGTAAATCACCCGAAATTGCGAATGAGCACGACTCTGACGGTGCGTAGATTATGTGAATGCCATTCGCGAGCACCAAATTCGAGCGTGTCTGCAGGACACGAAGATCAATCTCGACCTGGTTGCGATCGCCCATCAGATTGACCACCTCTACCGGTCCATCCTCGAGCTCACTTACGATCTTCGTTTCGCCGTCGAATCGCACGGGGCGGTAGGGCAAGCGAACATCTATCTCGCCATCAACAGTGCGTAACACCAGACCCCGCCCCTGGACCAGCACCTGCATGCGCTCGATACCGGCCAAATTCGAGAATGGACCGGGCGTTGTTATTGGCGTTCGTCCAAACCGCCAAATCATGCAGTCCCAGTCGCCCGGGACGGCGCCGCTCACATATTCGTCGGCGATATCGATGGTTGTGCCGCCGCCATTTTTCCACGGCGTGCGCCGAAAGTTGACGGCATCGATCATAGTCAGTCGATAAGTCATTCGGCCCGGCTCCCATAAATCCGACGCGCGTCCCTGAGGAGCATTGCATTAAACAGGAAGGCGCTGGTCGCAAATTTATGGAAACCGGTTGTTTTTCACTAATGTCCTTGGCCATCGGCTGAACGGCTCGCCTCAAACAGAAACCAAGTGCGTCGCTCGGTTTCGTCAATGTAGATCTCCAGCAGACTGGCCGTTGCCGGATCATCATTATCGTCGCAAACCTTGTGTGCCTTTCGCATGATTTCGGCCATCGCCTTGTTGTCGTCCATCAAGATGCGGAGCATATCGCCGGGCGGCACGAAGTCGGCTGTATTGTCTTCAACCGTTGTCAATTCTGCCACGTGCGAAATGCCAACGATCGTACGCTCGCCGAGCTTGCGTACACGCTCTGCTAACGGATCAATCGAGGCGAAAATCTGATCGGCCTGCTCATCGAGCATGACGTGATAATCGCGAAAGTGTGGTCCGCTGACGTGCCAATGAAAATTCTTCGTTTTCAAATATAATGCAAACGCGTCCGCCACGAGTTTATTCAACGCTTTGGCAACCGCTAACGTGCTTACGGGCTTCAGATCGGTCGGTGTTGCTAACTCTGAAACTTTCCTGTTGGCATTCGCGATCGAGCTAATTTTTTGAGATGGCATTGGACACCCTTACAATCGAATTGCGATGATTTTGAAACCTGCGCAGTCTCATGCGAAACGGTCGCACTGTTCACTACAGCGCGACCGTCATTTCGACATAGAACTTAGTATTCGCGACACTGACGATATCGACGCCACCAATAAGCGCTGCCAGTGCTAATCGCTTTCCGGCGTACCCAGGCGCAATCGCCATGATAGTAGCCATCATAAAAGTAGAAATAGATACCTGGGCCCCAGCTGTGACGAACGCCCCGGTGACGCTGACCGTCGCCGCGCGACCGATCGCGAACGACGACGTTAGTGTCGCCAGACCTACGTTGAACGCGTGCGCCTTCAGTGGAAGGTCGATTACGACGTTCCGACATCGCAGGACGTTCAGTGGTCACGCGGCGCTCTGTATTTGCGCTTGGTCGAGACCTACGCTCACTACTTTCGCTTCGCTGCATACGCTGGGCGCCGCCTTCGCGTCCGCGCGGCGCACGCGCTGCCTGGCCTCCTTGACCGCCCGCATTGCCGCCGCCCGAACCTCTAGCACCCTGCGAGGATCCTCCGCCACCTTTTGCAGCACCGCCTCCGCCCTTTGCCCCCTCTGCGCCGGCTTGCGCAATTTGGACCATCCCGCTCTTCGCGGAAACTCCGCTTGCCTCTGAGAACGATGCTTGGGCTGCGGGCACAAAGAAGGCCACGCCAGCCAAAGCAGGAATAATCAAATTCTTCCTGATAAACACGCCACATACTCCTTTGTTTTATAGGTTCCGAGACCAACGCTTATTTAGCTCATTGGTTCCAAAGCTCGACCAAATCGGCGCCAGAAGATATCGTCGCCGGGCCAACCAAGTTGTGACTTGCGGCGCTCTCCCGGTCTATGCGAGCGTTAGATGTGCAACGACTTTTGTCTTGGTTCGGGAGCAGAGCGATGTCTGCATCTGATAAGGTCTTCGCCGGCTCGATCCCGAAGATGTACGACGACTGCTTGGTGCCGCTTATTTTCACCGGCTTCGCCGAGGATCTTGCTCATAAGGCCGCCGCTTTTTCGCCTGCGGCCGTTCTCGAGACGGCGGCGGGGACCGGTGTCCTGACGCGCGCGTTGGCGCCTAAGCTTTCTGCAAGTGCACGCTATGTTGTGACCGACCTCAATCAGCCGATGCTTGATTATGCCGCACAGCGTCAAGGGCAGGATCACCGCATCACGTGGCAACAGGCAGACGCGCTCGCCTTGTCATTTCCCGATGCACAGTTCGACGTTGTCTGCTGTCAATTCGGGGCAATGTTTTTCCCTGATCGCACCAAGGGATATCAGGAGGCGAAGCGGGTCCTCAAAACCGGCGGACGTTTCGTTTTCAACGTCTGGGACCGCATCGAAGATAACGTGTTCGCGAATGAGGCCACGATCGCTCTGGCCGAAGTATTTCCAAACGACCCGCGGAAGTTCCTAGCGAGGACGCCACACGGTTACTACGACGAGCGGCTGATCGAGAACGAATTGCGGGCGGCTGGATTTTCCCGTGTAGCGATCGAGAGGACGAGCAAGCAGAGTCGCGCGCAGTCGCCTCTCCATGTGGCCATTGCCTACTGCCAAGGGACACCGCTCAGAAACGAGATCGAGGCCCGCGGAGCCGACAAGCTACAGGCCGCAACCGAGCATGTAGCAGCCGCGATTGCGAAGCTTCACGGTAACGGCGAGTTGAGTGCCAAAATCCAAGCGCTTGTGGCAGTGGCCCAAAAATAATCTGCTGGTTCGTTCCTGGACGGTCAGTGCGGGCTCGTCAGGCCGATTGCAAGTGACAAAGCCCCCACCAACACGAGACTGATCGCCCACGTCGCATCCAGGTTGAACCAGCTCCGCGCTACAAACGTCAGGCCCAAGTAGCGATAGACGAGCCACGCGAGAAATCCGCCGGCCGCGATCATAGCCACAGTGTGAATGACGGAGACCAGCACGGCCATGCCGAGATTGGCACCGATGAGGGTGTTTGCTGCTTGATGACCCATGTCGATGTCGCCGGCCCGGCAGAGTCCGATATAGATCGGCACAAGCATCAATCCCGCGCCATGCGCGATTGCGACGGCGAAGGACCAGAGGCCAAGTTGCGTTGGACGTATCCGTACCAGGGCTCGGGGATGGCGCCGATTGATGAGCCGAAAGAGACCAAAAGCGATCACCACGACGCTGGCGCTGATCTGAATCTGACGCTGCCAGTAGACGAGGCTGATGAGAAGCGAGAACGGAAGGATCACTACGAGCATCGCCAGCAAATGACCGATGGTAAGAGGCCAAAGCGCCGCGACGAGCGCGCGTGGATTCTTTTCCATCAGCCCCGCTGAAACGGCGAGCGGCCACCCCATGCCAGGGTTCACCCCGTGATAGAGGCCGCTCGCGATGACCGCCATCCAGAGCCCCGCCGCCGTCCAATCCGCACCGGGCACGCTCACGCCGACGGATAGCAGAACGAATCCGTCGAGCAGTCACCGCCCTCGAGCCGGATCTGATGCGCCCGGTATCCGTCCGGGAAGGTCACCCAATAGTCCTTGGCAAGTTCGAGGCCGCCGCTTGGATTCGCATTGGCCATGACTTCGGCGCCCGGTACGCCGCCTGGATAGAACTGATCGTCCCACGTCGAGTAGAGCGAGTTGGTCCAGTAGACCCGCTTGCCGTCACGGCTGATCTCCAACATCTGCGGGCCGCCAGCATAGACCTTGCCGTTAGGGTGAGCGGTTCGGCGCGCGATGCCGCCGACGTGCACCGATCCCGCAAGCTTCGGCTTCCTCGGATCGGTGACGTCGTACTGACGCATTTCGCCGGTGCCCCAACAGGCGACGTAAAGGAACTTGTCATCGAGCGAGAGATCGATGTCGGTGACCAATGGTGGCACCGCACCAAAGCCCTGCAGCAGCGGCGGCAGTTGGTCCTTGGATGCCGGCTCGGCCGGTATAGTCGCCGTCTTTTCGATGTGGAACTTGCCGCCTTCGCGCCACCACGTCCAGATCGAACCTTCCAGGTTGGTGGTGTCAACAACGACGCCAAGGAACCCGTACTCGCGCGCCGGATCATGCGCCGGCCGCACTTCAAGTGCCATCTGATGATTGGCGCCGAGGTCAATAGTCTGAATGTTGCGCCGGGCTCGCAAATCCCAGAAGTGGATGTGGTGGCCATACTTGTTCGCGAGCAGATCTTCCGGGACGATGCCGTTCTCGAACTGAGGCGGCAAGCCCCATTCACTCGTCACCATGTAGTCGCGCGGCAGGTTCCACCAGAAGTCGTAGTGCTTCGTTTGCGGACCACGATCGATCTCCCAGCGGCCAAGAATATCGAACGTCTCGCAGTCCATGATGAAAACGCCCGGGGGGCCGTCGGTACCATCCTTGCCACCGCCGCCAAGGGTACTGACGTAGATGCCCTCCGGACCGCAATGGACAGTGTGGGGCCGCGAGTAGCCGGTTTTTCTGAATAGCTCCTCAGGCTCGATGATCTTATGGATTTTCGCCTGGGCCGGATGCGGCTTCGTGTCGATCACATAGATCCGCGACGAGCGGATGCCCGGGATGATCAGATAGCGCCGTTCCAGAAAAGCGTGACCGGTCAGTGGCGACAACGACGATGAGCAGGCATTCCAGCCGAAGTGGTGGAACTCGTCGCCCTTGTGGGGCATCACCACCGTGTGGACGACCTTGCTGTATGTGGGCGAGCCGGGTTTGACGTCGATGACCGCGAGCGCATCGGGCTTGGAGAAGTCTGGGCTCAGCAACAAAGTGTAAGCAAAGTCCTCCGGTGGCGCTTCCATTGCCAGCTTCGGTGACGCGTGGAAAGTCGGATCAGGCCTCATCGACATGGGAGTGCCTATCTGTTTGGCCGAGGCTTTCTGCCACGGCTGGGTGGCATAAAATACGAACCGCTTGGCAAATAGCGTCGTCTTGGCAAATAGCGTCGTCGGCCAAAGCCGCAAGCATCATGGTTCGTTTGGCGGGAGCGGAATTGAGGCTCTCTCAGCCAACGACGCCCGAGGCCGTTTATCGCCGACCAAGCTACTTTATGCCGACAGAACATAGTTGGAAATCAAATTCAGACACAAGCATTGGCAATGAACCGTCAAAACCGATCGGGTTCTCGCCTTCAATCTGTAAACGCAAGCGCTAAGCTGCAAGTCATGCGAATTGCGACCGCAGACCGGCTATGTTGCAGCGCACACGACCATCGTCTCGATGCCGGGCGCTTTTGTAACATGTGTGTTGTGCGCCGGCACTGGCTCCGGTTGGGGCCTGCTCACCGCCAGATCTACAAACCTTTGAAACCCTTGGTGAGCCCGGATGGGATCGAACCATCGACACCCTGATTAAAAGAACGCAGTACTCATAACAAACCGAACAATATCAATCTGTTAACTGGGCGCCCGTTGCAGGAAAATGCCCTACTTCGTATCATCGGGAGGCACTCGCTCCCGCAAAAGCTGCGCAGGGGAACTGCGAGGAAATCGCGGGTCTTGGGCCCTTACCTCGCGTTGCCCAAGCATGGCATCTTAAGCGCCATCTTCAGCCAAAAGTTGAATAAGGCGCAGAGTTAGACCAGCACTAACCACTATTGGTGCGCTGCACGCTTGATCGACACAAATCGAGCATGACGGTTTCGATCCAGCCCGCGGGTGAGCGGGCGACCAGAGCAATCAACATCTTCTTGTCGTCGATGTTGTTTCGATCCACGCCCGCGTGTGAGCGGGCGACTTCGCGGCCGGCACGCAGACCGCGCTGTCGCGCCAGTTTCGATCCACGCCCGCGTGTGAGCGGGCGACCCCGACTCGGTGCGTCAACACCAACCCGGGCCTTGTTTCGATCCACGCCCCCGTGTGAGTGGGCGACTGCCGCGCGTCAATCTGGGTGAGAGCGCGTATTGTTTGTCATAGTGCCTCAGGATGATCTCGATGATGCGGCTCATCGGCGTGTCTATGTCGAAGATCTCGCGCTGATCGGCCTCGCATAGGACCTTCGGAACGATAAAGACGCCGCTGGTGCGGTCTGCGGCGTCTGGAGGTACCACGAGGTCATGCTCGATGGCGTGATCGATCAACGCCTTGATGCTGGCCGAGTCCTTGCCGTCGATCGCCTTGGCGACCTGGGCGCGGAGCGTTGCTTCAAATGCTGAAATCAACTTCGACCTTGCGCCTTGCAACAGCCTGACCGGCGCGAGCAGAACCTTGACGATATCGATCTGGTCCTTTCGGACGCGCCGCTTTTTGCGCCGTCGTCGCCGCACCTTGCCCGGCGGCACATCGGGTGCGATTTTAGAAACAGACGAAATTGCGGCACCGACGTTAGCTGCAGCGTGATCGCCGGCATCGATCGTCTGAGTTGGATCGTCGGTCATGCCACGGCCTCCGGCTGGTCGACGTGGGCGCCGGGTGAGGCTAGTGCATCAAGTGCCGCGGCTTCGCTGGTGCGGCGCGCGGCGACCTCGCTGAAGGTCTCGCCGGTCACGGCGTGCACGGCTTCAAGGCGGGCAAGCCTGGCCAATCGCCGAACGATCACATCGCAATAGTGCGGGTCGAGTTCGATCGCATAACCGCGGCGGCCCGTCCGCTCGGCGGCGATCAGCGTGGTGCCTGACCCGGCAAACGCGTCGAGTATGATGCCGTTCCGCTTCGAGCAATCGAGGATCGCATCGGCAACCAGTGCCACGGGCTTGACGGTCGGGTGCATGGCGAGATCGGCGTGCGGCTCGCACCGAAGCTGTTGACGCCGGCATAGGGCCAGACGTTGGTTCGATAGCGACCATGCTTGCCGAGTTCAACATTGTTGATGTGCGGTGCGGTCCCCGACTTGAACACAAAAACGAACTCGTGCTGGGAGCGGTACAAGCTGCCCATGCCGCCATTGCTTTTCGACCAGACGCAGACTGCAAACAGGAGATGGCCTGGCTTTCGCCCGGTAATCTTCAGATAATCGTCGATGGCCATTCGAGCTTGGTCGGTCACCTCAAACCTTACGGGCCTGCCGGTCTTCTTCTGCCGGTGTCCGCAATCACCGTAATGCTGTCCGCCTTGAAACGTAAACACTGTCCGCCTTCACCGGAATCCGCACGCACTCATTGCGCCGGACGAAGCAGACCTCGGTCGTCGTTCGCTTGAAAAGTCGTTAGTTCAACGGTCCTTCTAGCAGATGGTCTGCGACATCTAAGGAATTGTCAGGTATGCTGATTTGGCATCGATAGTCGCTTGGTTCGGCTTTCTTCGGGATACGCCCTGATACTTCCCACGAGCATGCGCCGCACCGATCATCGCCGATAAATCCTGAGTTCGGTTTGACTAACTTGCCGCGACGACAGCGTCGCGTTTCGAAAGAAGGAAAAAGTGTATGGCCAAGGGTCAGCAAAAAGGCAATCGAGAGATAAAGAAGCCTAAATCCGCGAAATCGAAACCACCTGCGTCACAGGCATCGCCGTTCGAAAGTGCGAAGTCATCAGGTGGGGCCGGCAAGAAGTCGCGTTGATCATCTGCCGTCGCCGGGCGTTCAGCGCGGCGAGGGTTCAATCGCAAGCGCCGCTGAACCGCACCCGTGCGGCACAGATTGGAAGTGATCGAAATATTGAGCCTGTCTGCAGCCGCGAACCAACAGGAGCAAATTCATGTCAAACTCTGAAGAAAAACGCATTGCTCGCACTGCACACGCCAAAGGCTTCCGCTTGGAGAAGGTCGGCAAGGGTGCGCATCATGGTCGTTTCGCCATTGTGAACATCGCGCAGGGTTCGCGGGTCACATCCAGCGCAATCGGCGCGGAGTTTACCTTTTCCCTACAAGAAGCCGACGACTGGCTCACCAGAAATTAGAGTGACCAGGTTGCATCCCGAAATGATTCCAGTGAGCGGGCGACCATCACGTGAACATGACGGCAGCCACATGAGCATGTTTCGATCCACGCCCGCGTGTGAGCGGGCGACCACCCAATCGCCGCGAGCTTTGATGCATTCCAGTTGTTTCGATCCACGCCCGCGTGTGAGCGGGCGACCACCCGC
>JANLPY010000754.1:0-1694 GCA_031367505.1 Hyphomicrobiaceae bacterium
GCTCTGCACGCTTCGCTTTCCGCTCGCCCATGGGGTGACGCCCGCCGCTGCTTGCGCAGCGCTAGCGGCGCTGCCCGAACTGCACCAGGAGAGCGAGACATTCTTCAACTGGCTTTCGCACGATGAGCCCAATCGGACCGCCGTCCAATCGGAGGCCCGCTCCGTCACCCTCACGACAACGCATAGCGAAGGCGGCACCGTGCTGGCCGCGGTCGAAATCAAACCCGATGCGGTGATCGTTACGACCAACTCACTGCTGCGGGCCGAGCGTGCTAAGTCGCTCATTGGCGAAACGCTCGGTGATTGCGTGATGATGGCGACTCTGGAAACCGAGACCATCGAGGAGCAACGGGCCGCAACAGAAACGCCATCCGCGACATCGCGCCCGGCCCAGGCAATTCCTCCCGGCGAGCGGTTCCGGGTGGCGCATGCCTTCCTTGACGACCACTACCGCAATACCCTCTATAACCCTATCGCGTCTCTTGGGCATAGGTCGCCGCGCGACGCCGTTATGACGGCTGAGGGCTGCGAGCAAGTGATCAACTGGTTGAAGCTGGCCGAGAACAAATCGCGGCATGGCCGCAAACCTGACGATCCAATCGCGACCTACGATTTCCGATGGATGTGGGAGGAGCTTGGTCTTGAAGTGCCGGGGCGTCACGAGCAAAGAGCGAGAGCCAGGGCATGACGCGCGCAGCGACGGCAGACGACCAGTGTTTGGACCAGTTGATCGAGGAGGCGACGGTCGACGCCCATGACGAGTCGGAGCAGGCGGTTGGCTTCTATTCGGTGATCGAGGAAAACGTCGCGTTTCCGTTTAGGACCGAGGTCCTCGGCATGGAGGTCAGCGTAACCGGCGTCGACATAAGCGAAGATGATCGCGTTGTCGCCATCTGCAAAAGGGGGCGGCAAACTCAGCATATCGATCTTGCTGACCTGCCGACGCCGTCGCCGCCGCCTGCTGGGGTTGAATGGATTTCTGCCTATCGGCGTTGGTCACGAGGCGGTGGTTGATGGCTGTGCCGGTTGAGATTGCGGGACGCGGAAACCGACGCACTCACCCCAGCTGCCTGAAAATCCCCTCTGAGTGTAGACCCGGTGTAGCGCCCCATCTCAGAAGACGCCCGACTTCATGGACGCCCGTCGAACTGCATTCTGATTTTCCAGAAGCCTATCTATAAACTCAATTGCACACAGTTAACTTGCTGCGCCGTCGAATAGGTGATAAGGATCACTACTCCCCAAAAACATCAGCTGACGAGTATCCATGGCACGCGCTTCAAATGGCAGTATCGACATCGACGGTTTATCCCTCAAGGAGCTGACGGCGCTCCTCGCTGAGGTCGAGGCCGCGATTCCTGAAAAGAAGAAAACCGAGATTGTGGGCCTCCGCGTAAAGCTGGAAGGCGTTGCCGCCGAGGCCGGGTATACGCTGGCCGAGGTCGTTGGCGGTCGCGCGGGCAAACGTGGCCCTGCTGCAAGTTCGGGCATGGTTGCCGTGAAGTACCGCAATCCCGACAATCCCGCCGAAACGTGGTCGGGTCGCGGGCGCACTGCCAGATGGCTGGCCGAAAAGCTCAAGAAGCGCGGCATGAAGGTCGAAGAGTTCGCCGTTTGATGCGGCTCGGCCTATCGTTCAGAAGGGCGGCAGGCGTGTTCCGGGCGGTCGCGAACCGATCTTTGCCCAACTGCCG
>JANLPY010000766.1:0-26199 GCA_031367505.1 Hyphomicrobiaceae bacterium
GGTTGGAATTTCTTATTAATCTTTTTTGGCCGCCTCCTCGAAGCCGTATTCATGGAGCCCGGTGGCTGGGCTATCCAGGGTTGGATCGACGACTGCCCCAACCAGCTCTATTCCGCGCTGGTTTTCCAGGGCGGAGCCGCATTCCGCAAACAATTGGAAGCTGATCTCGCTGGCGATCCAACCGCGCTGGCCCTGGTGCAACGCCATTCCGATCCCGACCTTGCGCGTCTGATGACCAACCTCGGTGGCCACGATCTCGAAACGATCCTGGAGACGTTTGCCAACGTGCCGGCCGGCAAGCCGGTCTGTTTCATCGCCTATACCATCAAAGGGTTCGGTCTGCCGTTTGCGGGCCACAAGGACAACCACGCCGGGCTGATGAACAAGGCCCAGATGCAGGCGTTCCGCAGCCAACAGAACATCAATCAAGGCGAGGAGTGGGATCGCTTCGCGGGCCTCACCAAGCCCGTGCACGAGATCGAAAGCTATCTGCACGAGGTTCCCTTCAACAAGCGCGGGCCCAGGCGGTTCGAAGCGCCACGCATCCCGGTTGGCGAACAGGTCGTCGTCGATGCCAAGGGGGCAATTTCCACCCAAAATGGATTTGGCAAGATCCTCGACGAGATCGCCAAGGCCGATGGCCCGTTGGCAGAACGTATCGTGACGACGTCGCCCGACGTGACTGTCTCGACCAACCTCGGGCCCTGGGTCAATCGGCGCGGGCTATTCTCGATGGCGAGCAAGGAGGACGTGTTCAAGGATCGCGGCTTAATGAGCCCGCAGAAGTGGGAAATGAGCCCGAAAGGTCAGCACATCGAACTTGGCATTGCCGAGATGAACCTGTTCCTGACGCTTGGCGCTGCCGGTCTTTCCCACTCGCTATTCGGCGAGCGGCTGATCCCGATCGGCACGCTGTACGATCCCTTCATCATGCGCGGCCTCGATGCCCTCAATTATGCCTGTTACCAGGACGCCCGGTTCATCGTGGTCGCCACGCCGTCCGGCCTGACGCTGGCGCCGGAAGGCGGCGCGCACCAGTCGATCGCCACGCCATTAATCGGCATTGCACAAGATGGCTTGGCATCGTTCGAACCCGCGTACGTGGACGAACTCGGTGCGATTTTGCATTGGGCATTCGACTACGTGCAGCGCAACGGAACGGCGGACGATGGCGAAGGCTGGTCGCGCGACAACAAAGGCGGGTCGGTCTATCTCCGGCTGTCAACCAGGCCCATCGATCAGATCAACCGCACGCTCGATACGAACCAGCGGCAAAACATCATCGATGGTGGCTATTGGATGCGCCAGCCAAACCCATCGACCGCCGTGTGTATCGTCGCCATGGGTGCGGTGATGCCCGAGGCGATCGAGGCGGCGGCCTACCTTGGATCGGAACGTGCCAGCGTCGGCGTACTTTCGGTAACCAGCGCCGACCGGCTGTCAGCCGGCTGGCACGGTGCCCAGCGCGCGCGCGAACAAGGCGACGTGGGCAATGTCTCGCACGTGGAAAAACTGTTGTCGGCGCTGCCGCGTGATACCGCTATCGTCACCATTTGCGACGCCCACCCGGAAACTCTGTCATGGATTGGCGCCGTGCAAGGCCACCGGACGCGCGCATTAGGACCGGAGCATTTCGGCCAATCCGGCTCGATCCCCGAGCTCTATGCGCATTATGGAATGAACGTCGATGCAATCGTCAAGGCGGGGCGTTCGATGCGGCGCGGCATCTGATTGTCGTTGAATTGCCTATATTTTGGGCCATCAATTCCCCTCTGGTATCAAGCCAGAAGCCGTATTAGCATGCAAGTACGCAGACGTGACCGGCCTCCCAGATTCGGGGGAATAAGAGTTGCGCGCATGAGCATGGACCGTTCAACAGGCCATCCGGGGAGGACGCCACAGCATGTCGACAGTAAATAGACGTAAGTTCTTGAAAGCCGCCGGCATCGGTGGCGCAGCCGCTGCCGCAACCGCGGTTGCGGCTCCAGCGATCGCGCAGACCAATCCCGAAGTGAAGTGGCGGATGCAGGCGAGCTGGCCGAAATCGCTCGACACGCTCTATGGCGGCGCCGAAATGATCTGCAAGCGCGTTGGGGAACTGACCGATGGCAAGTTCCAGATCCAGCCGTTTGCGGCCGGGGAAATCGTCGGTGCACTGCAGGTGCTCGACGCGGTTCAGAATAACACCGTCGAGTGTGGCCACACTGCACTCTACTACTACTTCGGCAAGGACGACACCTTCGTGTTCGGATCGGCACTGCCGTTCGGCATGAACAGCCGCATGCAGCACGCCTGGCTGTATCATGGTGGCGGCGTCGACCTGCTGAACGATTTCCTCAAGGGCTACAATGTCATCGGTTTCCCCGGTGGACAAACCAATTGCCAGATGGGTGGTTGGTTCCGCAAACCGCTCAAGACCGTCGAGGACCTGAACGGCGTCAAGATGCGGCTCGGCGGCTTTGCCGGCAAGATTGTGCAGCGGGTCGGCATGGTACCGCAGCAGATTGGCGCCGGTGACATCTACCCAGCGCTCGAAAAAGGCACAATCGACGGCGCCGAGTGGGTCGGTCCCTACGACGACGAGAAGCTCGGCTTCGTCAAGGTTGCGAAATTCTACCATTATCCAGGTTGGTGGGAGCCGAACTCGAACAATACCTTCGTCATGAATATGGAGAAATATAACGCGCTGCCAAAGAACTACCAGCTCGCCATCCAGACCGCCTGCATGGAAGCAGTGCTGTGGGTGATGTCGAAGTACGACGCCGTCAATGCCGCAGCGCTGAAGCGTCTGGCCGGGCAGGGCATGTCACTGGTTCCGTTCTCGCCGGAGATCATGGATGCCTGCTACAAGGCCGCCAACGAACTCTATGCCGAGATCAGCGCCAAGAACCCAGCCTTTAAGAAGATCTATGACAGTCACATGGCGTTCCAGAACGACGGCTACCTGTGGCATCAGGTTGCCGACTACACCATGGACAGCTACATGATCCGCTACCGCAACGCGAAGACTTGAACGGCGGTTCAAATTTAATATTTATCAAGCGGCGGATCGACAAGATCCGCCGCTTTTGATTTGAGCGCTGCTCAATTTTATTTCGAATTGACGGTTGGTCCAGCGGAGCATTGGCGCACCATGACAACAGGCTTAGGATCGCACCGGCGTACCTGGTATCACCCGTTTTCGATATTTCGGTCGATCGTGTTTCGGCCCCGGTTGTATCTAGCGGTTATCGCGGGACTTTCGGTCTTCCTGCTGCTGCCCCAAAGCTATTCGGCTCATGTGCGCGAGGCCCTCGCCTGGATCGTCGGCGGCATCGTGTATTTGAGCATTGTCATTCGAACCATGTTGATATGCCAGCCGGCCGTGATGGCAAAACAAGCGGCCCGTCAGGACGATAGCCGCATGGTCATCATGGCGCTTATCCTACTGGCGATCGGGTCCAGCTTTGCCTCGATCGTCGGCCTGCTCAATGAGGCCAAGGCTGCCGCACAAGGGAAATGGTTTTATCTGGCGTTAGCGGGCGGCACCATCATCATATCGTGGACCGTCACGCAGTTCGTCTTCACGTTGCACTATGCACACGAGTTCTATCGGCCCGATACCGGCAAAGACAAGCAGGGTGGCTTGAACTTTCCCGACGAGAAAACCCCGGATTATTGGGATTTCCTGTATTTCGCGACATCGATCGGGGCCACTTCTCAAACGTCGGACGTATCGATCTCGTCACGCGGTTTGCGCCGATTGGTGACTGTGCACGCCGTCGTCTCATTCTTCTTCAACGCAGCAGTCCTGGCGCTAATGATAAATCTCGCAGCAAGTTTGATCTAACGACCTGTATTAGGTGTCAGACCCGGTGAGTCGGACACCTACGCGCGATGGTGTCTGACCCTCCGGGTCTAACACCCGGAATGAACCGCGCCAGATGCGGCAATGCACACGTTTCAACGCCGCCAGGTCAATCCGGACGGCAGAGACGAGACCGGTGATTGTGCCGCCGGCCTGTAACTGGTCTCGGCCTGCCGCTCATAGACCGGCGCCGGAGTGCGGGCGGCCATCGACGTTCCGGAAACGCTCGCTAGAAACCGCTGCTCATGCATGTCGTTACCGTCAAGGGGGGCACGGCCGGCGTATTTCACGCGCACTTGAGTGACGCCCATATTTTCGTATCCGAGTTCCTTGGCCGACCGGCGCGACAAATCGATCACCCGCTCATGCGCATAAGGCCCGCGATCGTTGATGCGCACCAAAATCGTGCGATTGTTCGAGACGTTCGTTACATACGCATAGGATGGGATGGGCAGGGTCGGGTGCGCTGCCGTCAGCGCGTTCATGTCGAAGATTTCGCCATTGGCGGTTTTGCGACCGTGAAAGTCAGTGCCGTACCAGGAACCAAGGCCCACACGATCATAGTGCGGATCTTCCATCGGCGTGTACCAACGGGTGCCGATCTTATACGGCGATCCGATTTTATAACCGCCGCCGCCTTTGGGAATTCTGTCACCGTCGGCGTACAGTCGTTGGCTTGCCGACGTTCCAGTCTTGGGATTGATGCGATTGTCGGCGGACGGGCCGGAGCCGGTACGCGAACAGCCAACCGTAACGAGTAGCGCGCCTGCGATTAGCACGGCTGCGGCCCCGGCTTGCCGCCGGTGGCCTCTGTTATTGAACACTTGAACGTCTCCACACGCGCCCCGACGCATACGCATTAGATAACCAGGGACCATGGCCATCTGAGGGATGCACAGTGACAAATCGTGTTTAACGTGTGGTTAACCCAGGGCCTCCGAACGACGCGAAGACCGAGCAAGCGGCTGCCCCTCACCCTCGGCCATCGCCAAAGCGACGGCCTCTGCCCTCTCCCCCGAAGTGGCGGGGGAGAGGGAAAAAGTTTTATCCCCTCTCCCCGTCCTTCACGGGGAGAGGGTTTTAAGGTGAGGGGCAGCAACGCGATGAAACCACTTAGGCTGTCGCGGACGAGCCAGTTGCATTCTCAACCGGCGTTAAGTCATCATCCTCGTGGCGAACCAAACGTTTCACGAGAAGGCGATCAACCGATGTCACTTCCTGGAAAAACGCGAGCAGTGATCATCGGTGGTGGCATCGCCGGTTGTTCGGTTGCCTACCACTTGGCGAAGCTCGGATGGACCGACGTCGTGTTGCTCGAACGTCGCCAATTGACCAGCGGCACGACGTGGCACGCGGCCGGGCTGATCGCTCAACTTCGCGCCACCGCCAACATGACCAAGCTCGCCAAGTACAGCCAGGAACTGTACGGATCGCTGGAAGCCGAAACGGGCGTCGCGACCGGCTTCAAGCGCGTCGGTTCGATCTCGGTGGCGCTGACCACAGAGCGCTATGAGGAATTGAAGCGCGGCGTATCGATGGCTCGTGCCTATGGCGTCGAGGTCGAGACGATTTCCGTCGCCGAAGCCGTCAAGCGGCATCCGCTGCTGAATGGCGACGGTGCGGTCGGCGCCATTTATTTGGCCAAGGATGGCCAGACAGACCCCGGCAACATTGCGCTCGCAATGGCTAAGGGCGCGCGAGATATGGGTGCGAAGATTTTCGAGAACATCAAGGTCACCGCAATCACGCAAGCGAACGGCCGGGCGACCGGGGTTGTCACGGATCAGGGCACGATCGAGGCCGAGGTCGTTGTCAACTGCGCCGGCATGTGGGGCCGCGACGTCGGACACATGGCGGGCGTTTCGCTGCCATTGCAAGCCTGCGAGCACTTCTACATCGTCACCGAGGCGAGCGATGCGATACCGCGCAATTTACCGGTGCTGCGGGTGCCCGACGAGTGCGCCTACTACAAGGAAGATGCCGGCAAGATTTTGCTCGGCGCATTCGAGCCGGTCGCCAAACCGTGGGCCATCAACGGCATTCCGGAAGAGTTCTGTTTCGATCAACTACCGGAGGACTTCGACCACTTCGCGCCAATTCTTGAGAAGGCCGCCAATCGCATGCCACTGCTCGGCAAGATCGGCATCCACACGTTCTTCAACGGTCCTGAGAGCTTCACCCACGATGACCGCTATCTGTTGGGCGAAAGCCCGCAGCTACAAAATTTCTACGTCGCCTGCGGGTTCAATTCGGTCGGTATCCAATCGGCGGGCGGTGCCGGCATGGCGCTTGCCCAATGGATCGTCGATGGCGCCGCCCCCTTTGATCTGTGGGATGTGGATGTGCGCCGCACCTTCCCCTATCAGGCAACCCGGAGCTTTATCCGGACCCGCGTTACCGAAACGCTCGGGTTGCTTTATGCCGACCACTTCCCCTATCGCCAATATGCCACCGCACGCGGAGTGCGGCACACACCATTTTACGATCAACTGAAAAAGCGTGGCGCGTGTTTCGGCGAAACGGCCGGCTGGGAACGCGCGCACTGGTTCGTGCCACCAGCCGATTTAACAAAGGGTGTCAAACCTGAGTATCAATACAGTTGGGGCCGGCAAAATTGGTTCGACTATTCCAAAGCGGAACACCATGCGGTCCGCTCTGGCGCCGGCGTGATGGACATGAGCGCATTCGGCAAATTCCGTGTTGAAGGGCCGGATGCCGAAAGCGTTCTGCAGCACATTTGCGGCAACGATGTCGCGGTCGAACCCGGCCGGATCGTCTACACGCAATGGCTCAATACCAAGGGCGGCATCGAGGCCGATCTGACGGTTACCCGATTGAGCGAAACATCTTTTCTCGTTGTCACATCCGCAGCGACAACAGTGCGCGATTTTGCCTGGTTGCAGCGCCATATTCCAACGGACGCACGCTGCATCGCATTCGATGTGACGAGCGGCGAAGGTTGCCTCGCGGTGATGGGTCCGAAGTCGCGCGATGTTTTGCAAAAGCTGACCACGGCTGATCTGTCGAACACGGCATTTCCGTTTGGCACGGCAAAAACTATCGAACTCGGCATGGCGATCGTGCGGGCGCATCGCGTGACCTACGCCGGCGAGTTGGGCTGGGAGATTTACGTGCCGACAGAGTTTGCGCGGCATGTGTTCGAGACTATCATGAATGCTGGCGCCGAGCATGTCATCCAGCCCGTTGGCATCCACGCGATGGATTCACTGCGCATTGAAAAGGCGTATCGGCACTTTGGCCATGACGTCGGCGACGAAGATCACGTTCTCGAAGCCGGGCTTGGATTTGCCGTTAAGACCGATAAGCCGAAGGGTGCGTTCGGCGACTTCATCGGTCGCGAAGCCGTTTTGGCGAAACGCAAAGCGGGGCTCAAAAAACGCTTGGTGCAGTTCCAATTGACCGATCCGAAGCCGCTTCTCTATCACACTGAGACTATCATCAAAAACGGCCAGGTCGCCGGCTACCTGACTTCCGGAGCCTATGGACACACGCTCGGCGCGGCCATCGGGCTCGGCTACGTGCCGTGCCGGCCGGACGAACCCGCCGCCGAGATGCTCGCTCAAAAATATGAGATCGAGGTCGCGTGCGAACGAGTGCTGGCTATCGCCAGTCTCAAACCGCTCTACGACCCGGCGAGCGCGCGCATTCGTGTCTGAGTGCCGCTCAGTTGAACCGATCCATGCGATACGGGAACGGGTCGGTGAAAGTCGCCTCGCCGGTCACCATTTCGGCGAGTAGACGGCCCGAGACCGGTCCAAGTGTGAAGCCCCAATGCTGATGACCAAAGTCGGCCCATAGCCCCTTTCTGCCAACGACCGGACCGATCATCGGCACCATATCGGGTAAGCACGGGCGGCGGCCCATCCACGGCTCGGGATCGACGCGATCGGCAAGAGGTAAGATCTCGCGTGCCATCGGCTCGACCTTCTGGAGTTGTACCGGCGTTGGATCGGCATCGCGCCAGGTGAACTCAGCGCCGGTCGTCAACCGAATGCCCTTGGTCATCGGGGTCAGGCAGTAGCCGCCGGCAACATCGAGCACCGGCCGGGCGAGCGTCGCATTGCCTCGCGGCTTGAAGTGCATATGGTAACCGCGCTTGACGAACATCGGGATCTTGATGCCTTGCGCGGCCAGCGCGTCGTCCGACCATGGCCCTAGCGCGATCACCACGTCGCGCGCTTCGATCACCCCCTCGACGTTGCCGATCGTCCAGCCCTCTGGCGAGCGTGCCAGCGTGCGCGCGTCGCCCGTCATCATCTTGCCGCCGAGTTTGGTGAACAGGGCCGCGTACGCCTTGCCGAGTTGGCCGGGATCGCCGACACTCACAGGCTCTGGCATCAGAATGCCGCCGACGACCGGGCCTTGGATGTGCGGCTCGATCTCTCGTATCCCCGCAGCATCGAGCGGCGTGAATTTGATGCCGAACGCGTTGCGGCTCTGCTCGTCGACGATCAGCGCCGCATCCATCGATGCTTGATCGCGAAACAAGCGCAGGTAGCCGGTTCGCCGCAACATGTTGTCGACATCGGCTTCGCGCGCGAAAGCCTCATGTTCGGTCAGGCACAGGGCTGCTAACGGGCGAAATGCACGCGAGGAGGCTTTCATGCGCTCCGGGGTACTATTACGCCAGTATTTGAAAAGGTTCGGCGCCAGATGCGCGAACGCGCTGTAGTGCCAATTCGATTCAGGCGCACCGTTGACGCCGTATTTCATCAACTTCTTCAGCTCACGTGGGAACGCATACGGCAGGATCGCCTCGGTCTGGATGATGCCGGTGTTGCCGTAGGACGTTTCCTCGGCAGCGCCGCGCCGATCCACCAGGATCACAGAACGCCCGCGCTTCAATAGGTGGATCGCCGCGGAAATGCCGACCATACCGGCGCCAAGGACGATGCAATCGGCTTTCATCGGGGGACTTCCACTTGAGATTTCGGATTTGCGAACATAACCGTTTGGCGTTTTGCTGCAACGCGCCATAATGGTACGCCTCGAATGCAGATTCCGACGAACGAGGCCCATCGATGATCCCACGTTACAGCCGCCCCGAGATGGTCGCCATCTGGGAACCCGATACCCGCTTTCGCATCTGGTTCGAGATCGAGGCGCACGCGGCAACTGCAATGGCCGAGATCGGCATCATTCCAAAGAGCGCGGCCGAGACAATCTGGGCCAAGGGTTCCGCTGCTCAATTCGATGTCGCCAAGATCGATGCGATCGAGCGCGTGACCAAGCACGACGTGATCGCATTCCTCACGCACTTGGCCGAGTTCGTCGGCGATGACGCGCGTTTTATCCATCAAGGCATGACGTCGTCAGACGTGCTCGATACCTGCCTCAGCGTGCAGTTGGTGCGGGCCAGCGATCTCATCATCGCCGATCTGGACCGTTTGCTCGCGGCACTGAAAACACGTGCCATTGAGCACAAGATGACGCCGACTATCGGTCGCAGCCACGGCATCCACGCCGAGCCCGTCACGTTCGGCTTGAAACTCGCCCAGGCCTATGCCGAGTTCGCGCGCGCAAAGTCCCGCATGATTGCGGCCCGCGCCGAAGTCGCCACCTGCGCCATCTCCGGCGCGGTCGGAACCTTCGCCAACATCGATCCGCGCGTGGAAGAGTACGTCGCAGCCAAGCTCGGGCTTCAGCCGGAACCTGTCTCAACGCAGGTCATTCCGCGCGATCGCCACGCCATGTTTTTCGCGACGCTTGGCGTCATCGCGTCATCGGTCGAGCGGTTGTCGATCGAGATCCGCCACCTGCAGCGCTCGGAAGTTTATGAGGCCGAGGAGTTCTTCTCGGAAGGGCAAAAAGGCTCGTCGGCGATGCCGCACAAGCGCAACCCGGTGTTGACCGAAAACCTCACCGGTCTCGCTCGTATGGTGCGCAGCTACGCGCTACCGGCGATGGAGAACGTGGCGCTTTGGCATGAGCGCGATATCTCGCATTCGAGCGTCGAGCGCATGATCGGCCCTGACGCCACGATCACGCTCGACTTCGCGCTGAACCGTCTGGCCGGGGTGATCGAAAAGCTCGTCGTCTACCCCGAGAATATGAAAAAGAACCTCGATCGGCTCGGCGGCCTCATCCACTCCCAGCGCGTCATGCTGGCGCTTACCCAAAAGGGTGTATCGCGCGAGGATAGTTATTCCTTCGTGCAGCGCAACGCGATGCCGGTCTGGCGCGGACAAGGCGACTTCCTCACGCTACTCAAGGCTGACAAGGACGTGATGGCAAAACTCAAGCCGGCCGAACTCGAAGCTCTGTTCGACCTCGGCTACCACACCAAGCACGTCGACACGATTTTCGCGCGCGTCTTCAAATAGGCAACCACGGCATGCAGCGCTCGCTTCCCATTGCGATTCCAGTACTGGCGGGCTTGATTGTCGCGGTGCTAACCGCCGCCGGTTTCAATGGCGACGTCCCGCTATCGGCTGGCGGATTAATGGCAGCACTCGCCGTCTTGGGTGTGCTGGTGGTGACCGTATTTGCCGCGGTCCACCATGCTGAGATCGTTGCCCATCGGCTTGGCGAACCACTGGGCACGCTGGTGCTGACGCTGGCCGTTACCATCATCGAAGTGGCGTTGATTGCATCGATCATGTTGAACAAGGTGAGCGATCCGACGCTGGCTCGCGACACCGTATTCGCTGTCATCATGATCGTGTGCAACGGACTGGTCGGCGCCTGCATCGTCATCGGCGCGGTGCACTACCGCGAGCAGGAATTCCAGGTCGAAGGCGCCAGCGCGTATCTGATCGTTCTGGCGCCATTGGCGGTGCTGACGCTGGTGCTGCCCAACTACACCACGACGACGGCGGGACCGACGTTCTCAACCCTGCAACTCGAATATGTGAGTGTTGTTACGGTTCTCATCTACTGCATCTTCTTATTCATCCAAACGGTACGCCATCAAAACTTCTTCCAGGCTGACCAGATCGAAACCGATGGCGGCCAGCCTGATGATCATCCGACAAACCGGGCGACCGCCATTAGTGCGGTTTGCCTTGTCGGAGCCTTGGTCGTCGTAATTTTGCTTGCAAAGAAGTTCGCGGTGATGCTGGAAATCGGGCTGGCCCATTGGCAGGCACCACGCGCATTAGCCGGTGTTGTCGTCGCACTTCTCGTGCTGTTGCCCGAGGGTGTGAGTGCCATGCGGGCAGCCCGCAACGACGTACTGCAAAAAAGCCTCAACCTTGCTCTGGGATCTTCGCTCGCTACAATCGGGCTCACGATACCGGCGGTCGCGATCGTCAGCATTTGGTTCGAGAAAGACCTAGTCCTCGGATTGCGCCCGACTGAAACCGTCCTGCTCATCTTGACACTGTTCGTGAGCCTCCTCACGTTTGGCACCGGGCGAACAAATGTACTTTCGGGTCTCGTTCACCTCGTGATCTTCGTGACATTTCTATTTTTGGTATTCGCGCCATGAAGACGTCTGATGTCGACATTCTCATCGTGCCGGGTTGGGGCAATTCGGGACTGGATCACTGGCAATCGCGGTGGGAGCGACAGCTCAAAACCGCGCGTCGCGTGGAGCAGGCGGATTGGGACACGCCGAGAATGGACGACTGGGTCGGCCGGATCATCGAGGAGGTGGCGCTGGCGACGCGGCCAGTGGTAATCGTCGCGCATAGTCTAGGCGTTCAAGCGGTCGTTCATGCAGCGCACAAATTGCCCGCCGGCTTGGTCGCCGGAGCATTTCTCGTCGCCCCGCCTGATCTCGATACCAGCGACTTGTGGCCAGCCACTAACGGTGGATTTGCGCCGGCCGAGCTTTGGAAACTGCCCTTCCCGTCGGTTTTGATCGCCTCCTCTAACGACCCCTACTGCACCATCGAACGCGCCCGCGAGTTTGGCTCTGCGTGGGGCTCAATGCTGGTGGAAGCTGGCGAGACCGGTCATATCAATACCGATTCGGGCCAAGGTCCCTGGCCCGAAGGATTGATGCGCTTCGGCTGGTTTCTCAAGTATCTGGCGGACCTTGCGAATGCTAGTCTCGCAGACTCGTGAAGGCGTTTCTCAACTGCCCGATTCGATTTGTTCGACCGCCTTGGCCATGAACTCGCCCATCATCTTGCGAATTTCAGCAGTCGAGATGCTTAACCCCTTGTCGTCCAGGTCTTTCACAAGCTTACGCAAAACATCATCGTCGCCTTTTTCTGCCAAATCGGCCTTCCGGACAGCTTTAATATAGTCTTCGAGGGCTGCACCCTTGATTCCCATCATGGCGCCGGCCCACTCAGCCAGCATTTTATTGCGGCGCGACTCGGCCTTGAACTTCAAGTCTGCATCATGGGCGAATTTCTTCTCGTAGCTCTTTTCCCGATCGTCGAACGTGGTCATTTTGTTCTCCTTTTGTATGACGGAAAGGCTGAGCGGTCTGCTGCGACGACATGGCAACACCGTGCAGCTTATGCATAATCAATGATCGCTACTGCGCCATTATAACCGAATTAGGCACGAAATCACCGCCCCTACAGTTGCAGCTCCCCTTCAATTCGACGGGGGCATCCACGCACCACCCAGTTGTTAACATTGTGTCGCCCCCCTCCTTCGGCTACTGTCGGCTAACGAAAACGGCACTCGAACTGGCCTCAGTCGCGCTGCAAAGCGGCTGCGAGTTCGGGAGCTAACTGCGCCTTTCGACGGCTCAAAGGAAATTTGGTGATGAACAAGCGCCGCCGCGTCTACGAGGGCAAGGCCAAGGTCCTGTACGAGGGACCGGAGCCTGGCACGTTGATCCAGCACTTCAAGGATGACGCCACTGCGTTCAATGCGAAGAAGCACGCGTTGATCGACGGCAAGGGTGCGCTCAACAATCGGATCTCCGAATACATCTTCGTCAAGCTCGGCGAAATCGGCGTGCCCACTCACTTCATGCGCCGCATGAACATGCGCGAGCAGTTGATCCGCGAAGTCGAAATCATTCCGCTCGAAGTCGTCGTCCGCAACGTTGCCGCCGGCTCGCTTTCAACCCGGCTCGGGCTCGAGGAAGGCACGGCGTTGCCGCGCTCGATCATCGAGTTCTACTACAAAGCCGACAAGCTCAACGACCCGATGGTGTCGGAAGAGCACATCACCGCGTTTGGTTGGGCGACGCCGCAAGAGATCGACGAGATCATGTCGCTGGCGCTGCGCATCAACGACTTCCTCGTCGGGCTGTTTCTCGGCATCGGCATCCGCTTGATCGACTTCAAGGTCGAGTTCGGACGCCACTGGGAAAACGAGCAGATGCGCATCATCCTGGCCGACGAGATCAGCCCGGATTGCTGCCGCCTGTGGGATTCGACCTCCGGCGACAAGATGGACAAGGACCGCTTCCGTCGCGACCTCGGCGGCGTGCTCGAAGCTTATCAGGAAGTCGCCCGCCGCTTGGGTGTTCTAACCGAAACGCGACCACCAAAAGGTGCCGGTCCGGTGCTCGTGACCAGCAACGGCGCAAAGCCAACTTAATCGAAAGGGAGTCGGGAGTAGGGAGTAGGGAGTAGGGTGACGAGGTGCTGCGAGCAGCGGCCCCATTCCCATTCCTTATTCCCGCTCCCTTGCAAACATGAAAGCCCGCATCAAAATTACTCTGAAGAATGACGTCCTTGATCCGCAGGGCAAGGCGATCGAAGGCGCGCTCGGCGGCCTCGGCATTGCCGGCGTGAAGGACGTGCGCCAAGGCAAGTACATCGAGGTCGAACTCGCCGAGCAGGACGAAGCCAAAGCCCGCGCCACCGTCGAGAAAATGTGCCGCGAGCTGCTCGCCAACCTCGTTATCGAAAACTACTCTTTCGAACTGGCGGCTTGATCATGCGCGCCGCCGTCATTGTCTTTCCTGGCACCAACCGCGAGCGCGACATCGCCGAGGCGATCAGCGATGTGTCGGGCCGGCCCTCGATCATGGTCTGGCACGGCGACACCGAGGTCCCGAAGTCCGACTTGATCGTGTTGCCCGGCGGCTTCTCGTATGGCGACTATCTGCGGACCGGCGCGATGGCGGCCCACTCGCCGATCATGCGCGACGTAATCGCCAAGGCCAAGGCCGGCGTGCCCGTGCTCGGTGTGTGCAACGGCTTCCAGACGCTGTGCGAGGCGGGCTTGCTGCCGGGCGTTCTGCTTCGCAATGCGTCGCTGAAATTCATCTGCAAGGACGTGCACCTGCGCGTCGATAACGCCTCGACGATGTTCACTAACCGCTACATGAAAGGCGACGTCGCCCAGGTGATCGTCGCGCACGGCGACGGCAATTATTTCGCCGACACCGAAACGCTCGATAAACTCGAAGCCGAAAACCGCGTCGTGTTCCGCTACGCCAGCGCCAAAGGCGAGGTGAACGCCGCTTCCAACCTCAACGGTTCGCAGCGCAATATCGCCGGCATCATCGACGGCACGGGACGCATCCTCGGCATGATGCCGCATCCGGAGAACGCGTGCGAGTTGGCCCTCGGCTCGGTCGACGGCCGTGCCATGTTCGAAAGCATCGCATCAAGTTTAATGGCGGCTTAGCCAGTCGGATGACCGGCCGGTACCGCGACGGGGACAGTTACCGGCCTCGCAGGTGTTGTCGATTATTGAAAGTCTTCCGGCCGGTAACTGTCCCCGTTGTACCATCACCGGCGACAGGCCGACGATGAACCGGTATAAGCCCCGTTTGAACACGCAACGCATCTGAAATGAATTTCCAGGACCGCGCCACATGTCCGCCGCCACACCATTCAAAATTACCCCCGAAGTCATCGCCGCGCATGGCTTCAAGGGCGACGAGTATCCGCGCCTCTTGGAGATTCTCGGACGTGAGCCGAGCCGCACCGAACTCGGCATCTTCTCGGTCATGTGGTCGGAACACTGCTCATACAAATCCTCGCGCTTCTGGCTGAAGACGCTGCCAACCACCGGCAAATGCGTGATCCAGGGCCCAGGCGAAAATGCCGGCGTGATCGACATCGGCGATGGCGATGCCTGCATCTTCAAGATGGAGAGCCACAACCACCCCTCCTACATCGAACCCTATCAGGGGGCCGCGACCGGCGTCGGCGGCATCATGCGCGACGTGTTCACGATGGGCGCGCGACCGGTGGCTAACTTGAACGCGCTTAGGTTTGGCGCACCGGATCACCCCAAGACCCGGCACCTCGTAGCGGGCGTCGTCGCCGGCATCGGTCACTACGGCAACGCAACCGGCGTGCCGACCGTTGGTGGCGAGACCAACTTCGACAAGGCCTACAACAACAACATCCTCGTCAACGCGATGTGCATCGGCCTCGCGCGGACCGACAAGATTTTCTACTCGGCTGCCAAGGGCGTTGGATTGCCTGTCGTCTACGTCGGATCGAAAACCGGCCGCGATGGCATCCACGGCGCGACCATGGCCTCGGCCGAGTTCGATGAGAACTCCGCCGAGAAACGACCCACGGTGCAGGTCGGCGATCCCTTCACCGAAAAGCTGTTGATTGAAGCCTGCCTCGAGTTGATGGCGATGGATGTGATCATCGCCATCCAGGACATGGGCGCGGCCGGGCTTACGTCATCGACATCGGAGATGGCGGACAAGGGCGGCGTCGGCATCGAGCTGAACCTCGACCTCGTGCCACAGCGCGAACCCGGCATGACCGCCTACGAGATGATGCTCTCCGAAAGCCAGGAGCGCATGTTGATGATCCTGAAGCCCGGCTCCGAGCCCGAGGCCGAGAAGGTGTTCATCAAGTGGGGCCTCGACTTCGCGGTGATCGGCCAGACGACCGATACCGGCCGCATGATCATCAAGCACCAGGGCCAGATCGAAGCCGATCTGCCGGTCGATAAGCTCGCCGATTCAGCGCCCTTGTACGAGCGCCCGTGGGTGCCGACACCGAAAGCCGCGCGCATACTCCCTGAGTGGGTGGCAGCGCCCGATTCCAACCTCGGCGCATTGAAGACGATGATGGGTTCACCGCAATTAGCCTCCCGCCGCTGGATCTGGGAACAATATGATTCGATGGTGCGCGGCGATACGCTGCAACGGCCCGGTGGCGACGCGGCGGTGGTCCGTGTGCACGGCACACAAAAGGCGATTGCCGCTTGCTGCGATGTCACCCCGCGTTATGTTTTGGCCGACCCGGCGATGGGCACCAAGCAGGCGGTGGTTGAAACCTGGCGCAACCTCATCTGCGTCGGCGCCGATCCGCTCGCCATCACCGACAACATGAACTTCGCCAACCCCGAGCGGCCGGAGATCATGGGCCAGTTCGTCGGCTCGGTGCAGGGCATGGGCGAAGCTTGCCGCGCGCTCGACTATCCGGTCGTGTCGGGCAACGTCTCGCTTTATAACGAGACCCAAGGCGTCGGCATTCCGCCTACACCTGCGATCGGCGGCGTCGGGCTGATCCCCGACATATCAAAGACCGCGACGATCGCTGCCAAACAAGCGGGCGATCTGCTGATCCTGATCGGCCGCGAGGAAGGCCACCTCGGGCAATCACTCTATCAGCTGATCATCGCCGAGAAATCGGAAGGTGCGCCGCCGCCGGTCGATCTCAACGACGAGATCAAGGCTGGCAACCTCGTCCGCTCGCTGATCCGCGAAGGCAAAGTGTCGGCCGTGCACGATTGCAGCGACGGCGGCTTGATCGTCGCGGTTGCCGAGATGGCGTTGGCAGCGAGCACCGGTGTCGAACTCTACCCTTACGAAGGCAAGCTGCCCGCGCACGCCGCTTGGTTCGGCGAGGACCAAGGACGCTATGTTCTGGCAGCTGCGCCGAAAGTCGCCGAGCAGATCGCCGAACGCGCGCGATTGCTGGGACTGCCCGCGCGCATCATCGGCAAGGTCGGCGGCGACGCGCTCACACTAAAGGGTGAAACCGCGTTGCCGCTCGATGAACTGCGCAAGGTTCACGAAGGCTGGCTACCGGAGTTGATGGGTGGGTGACGAGCGCCGCTCTCCACACCCATTGACATTGCTTTCTCAACGTTTTCCGGCCAAATGCCCGTTTGCTACTTGGAAGCAAGTAGGGCGTCATGGTATTGTTGTGGAAAACTGAGTTTGACGATTCCCTAGCGACACGAATCATTCGACGATCGTTCGATGACCAAAAAGCGAATGAAAGATGCCGAACTAGTTTGCACCGACATATTCGTTTCAGACCCATACGCTGCAGGGGGAGTCGTGCTTGAGCGACTACCCGAAGGCGTTACAATTTCCGATGTAGTGAATGAGCATTCGTACGCAATGTACCCCGCCCAGAAGGTGTACTGTTGTATTTGCGGTGCCCGACTTCATAAGAATGGATATCGGGTTAAACGCAGTGACGGTCCCGAGACACTCTTGGGGTCTTGCTGCGCAAAACCTATATTGGTTGGCGCTGATTGGGGCAGGCACGCGAACGAGCATTCAGATAGAAGAGGCCGAAAATGGGCTCTTGAACAAATTTATGAGATACGAACAAATGCACTCCGATGCGTAAGTCTCATTGTGTCATGGGAACTTCTCGCCAAGGATCTGCACTATGCCCATTTGAAATTCCGAACCGCAATGCCCGAAGCCTTCGATCTGATTTCGCATGCAGCAAATTCGAGCGGCGATCTGCAAACTTCGGAGATGATCCGCAGAGTGAAGCTCGATGATAGAGACCGTGTCAGCGATGACAACGTAGAGCGATTTACAATTGAGCATATTCCCGTTCGCATCGGCATAATCGGACGTAAGTTTATACTGCGAAACCCGTTGGATCGCCCTAAGTTTTTGATGGATGCTGTATCTGGTTTCAGCGCGGTAGCGAAAGATACCGATACTCATAGAACCAGTGTCCTTTCTGCAGTTGTGAAGAAGCTGCGAATGGCGATTGATGAGGTGCAAGTGCTTGAAGATATGCGTCTGGCGGCTGATGATTTTTTCAGCACGCCTAACCTTGATGGTATAGTCAAATGGGCGCGACTGATGAGCTCGGGTCACGACAAGAGATTACCTTATGGTCTGAAGCGCGAAGGTCGCGCAATCTTGAATTTAGAGAATGGCCGTCGCGTGGAATGCCCACGCCTGCGGGTCGCAAGCAAAGACTTGGTAAAGGCGCTTAGCCACTCGCGAAAAACTTGACGCGCGCACTGCTAATATAACGAGCAAAGATACTCGCAGGCGATCGGCTTCTTTTTTGCAATCAAGGAGAATGGTGCTGCCGCTCAAAGACCTCCGCAGCGTCTACAAAATCTCGCCGCCAGGATGAATGAGTAGTCTTTAGACCCATTTTGCCGTAACGTGTCATAATCGCGCTTGTTCAAAGATGTACGTCTGGTTTGCGGGGGATTGGGATGCGTTTGTTGACTGTGATGTTGTGCGTTGCCTTGTCCATTTTGCCCCTTCCCGCCCACGCCCAACCAATCTCCGCCGACCAAATCGTTTGGCAACTCAAAAATCCATTCCGCTATTTCAAGAACCCGGATGAGACCGCGCGTCATTTTCGCAGCCTGCACGGGTTAGCATCCACTGACGCTGCCACACCGATCGCCGCCACCGAGCGCGCCTTGGCAAAAGACACCGACGGTCGCGGTTGGGCCGCCGCCAACCTCGGCCAAGTCGAGGATGAGGCGTGCTGGTATGTCCACTCGGTCAACAAGGAGAGCGCCAACGCCCGCGACTGCGGAGCCTACGTTTCTCCCAAGTCGCACGCGGTGCTGGTGCAATCGCCGGTTACCAACGGTCCGTGCACGTGGTCGGTGGGCGGTAAAACCGTCGCTGCTGCCGATTGCCGGAAGCTCACCGAACTGCAAATTCCCTACCCCGCCGGCGCCGACGTAACTCTGAGCGCCGGCGGTAATCCGGTCGCCGTGTTGCCGATCAAGGTCGTCGATCTGCTCGTCGCCGGGCTCGGCGACAGCTTCGGCTCCGGCGAAGGCAACCCGGACCGCCCCGCCGCCTTCACGCGCGGCCGCACCGTCGATTACTCAGGTAGCGAGTATCCGCGCGACGAATTCGCAGGCTTCCCACAGCGCGATGGACTGCCGCTTGGTGCGGACGAAAAAAATCAGGCCTTTGCACGCAAAGGCGCGGGCTGGGTGCACCGCAATTGCCATCGCTCGCTCTATTCGCATCAGTTGCGGGCAGCTCTCCACCTCGCCATCGCCGATCCGAAACAGCAGCAATCGGTAACCTTCATCGGCCTCGCCTGTACAGGTGCGACGATCCTCGATCTGTTCAATGCTTACCCCGGGCGCAATGAGGCGACCGTTGCGGGTGATCCGGCACATGCGACGCGACCGCAGGCGATGTCGGCGCTCAGCACGCTGTCGCACGCACTGTGCACACCGGGCAAAGCCGAACTGGATGAAGCAAAGAACTACAACGCCGATAACCGCTTGGAACTCGGTGGGCGCGAGATCAAATTGTTCAAATGCGCGGCGGCGGATCGGCTGCGCAACATCGATCTGCTGCTGTTATCGATCGGTGGCAACGATGTCGGCTTCAGCGGCCTGATCGCCAATGCCTCACTGGACGACGCCTACCTCGGCATGGCCAAGCTGTTTGGCGAAAGCCCGAAGATCACATCACACCACCCATAGCGTCGACCTATCTCGCACGATTGCCCGGCCGCTATGAAGCGCTCAACGATGCCCTCAAGCAAATCACTGGCATCACCGAAGCGTGGCGCGTGGTGCTGACCGCCTACCCCAAGATGGGTTTCGATCGCGATGGCAATGCGTGCCCCTCAGGCCACTCCGGCATGGATTTGACGCGAGCTTGGCGCATGAACACCAACGTCATCCGCGCGACCGAGCGCTTCATGGACGACGAATTCATGCCGGTGATGCGCAAGGCCGCGCGTGATGCTGGATGGTCGCTCGCATCCGCCCATCGCGACACACACTTCGACGGCCACGGGCTATGTGCGGTGGCCGCCACTGAGGCCGACGAACCAACCGCCAACAATCGCAAGGTCCCGCGCCACGCCACGGGTGGCGGTCAACGCGCCCGTTGGACACCGTATCGCCCGGCGGAATTCCGCCCATACCTGTCCACCCAGCGCTGGTTTCGAACACCCAACGACGCGTTTCTGGCAACGCATTTTCATGGCGGAGAAAAGACGCTTTCGAGCGGTGGCCGCCTGCTTCAGTTGACCAGTTGGAGCGCCTACAGCGGCACGTTCCATCCCAACGCCGAAGGTCAAGCCGCGATGGCCGATGGCGTGATCGCGGCGATCAAGGACAGATCGCTATCAGCCGCCAAACCGTGAGCGCCAACGTGAACCTTACGCCGGTTCCGCGTCGCGCTTGGCAACCATCGCCTTGAACGCCGGTCGTGCGTGACAGGCGGCAATCCACTTGGCGACATTGGGGGCCGCCGCAAACAGCTCTTTCGCCGGCATCGCGTAGCGAACCACTTCGGCGACGTTGAGATCGGCCATCGTGAACCGATCGCCGACCACAAAACCGGTCGCGGCCAGATGCTTGTCGAGCGTCGCGAAATGCGGGCGCAACGCCTCGATCGCAGCGGCTGCTATCTTCGGGTCACGCTCCGCCGGTGGCTTGCCAATGGTGTGATACAGCACAAGGATCGAGTGTGGCTCAACGTCGGCTGCCGCCCACAAAGTCCACATCGTCATCAGCCCGTCTTCGCCAACTGTTGCCGGGGCCAGCGGCCCGCCGTGCTTTTTCGCCAAGTACAAATTGATCGCGAGCGACTGATGCATGACGAAGCCGTCATCATCGATCGACGGGATCTGGCCGCCGGGATTGACTTTCAGGAATGCAGCAGACCTTGAGTGCAACGGGGCATCCGCCGCATCCGGGTTCGCCAACCGGTAGACCTGGATCACCGGAATATGTTCGAATGGAACGCCCAACTCGCCCGCCGCCCAAAGGTTGCGCGACGCACGCGAGCGATAGACGCCATAGATCTTCAACATCGAATTTCCCCGTTTAGATAAACCGCTTACTTAGCATTGCCACGCTTGATCATCGCCGTGGCCGCTTCTGAAATCTTGTCGACAGTCAGTCCGAAGTGTTCGTAAAGCTTGGGTGCCGGAGCTGAGGCGCCGAAATCGGATAGACCGATGAAGCGATCGTCGGGCCGCAGCCACTCGTGCCAGCCCTGCATCACTGCCGCCTCGATGGCGATGCGCGGCGCCGTGCCGAGCACGTCTTCGCGATAGGACGCGGGCTGCTTACGGAACAACTCGAACGACGGCATCGAGACGACGGCCGCGTGAACACCCGCTTTCGCCAATGCTTCGGCGGTATCGACGGCCAGGCCAACTTCGGTGCCTGTCGCGATCAACGTCACGTCGCGCTTGGCGGACGGCTCACGCATCACATAGCCGCCCTGAGCCGATAAATTCTCGGTACTGGCCGCAGGCCGCAGGTTGGGCACCGCCTGCCGCGAGAGCGCGAGGATAGTTGGCGTCTCTTTGGCGAGAATCGCGAGCTCCCAGCACTCGGCGGTTTCTTGCGCGTCGGCAGGGCGGAAGACATTCAGATTGGGGATGCAGCGCAGCGCTGCCAAGTGCTCCACTGGCTGATGTGTCGGGCCATCTTCGCCCAGACCAATCGAGTCGTGCGTCATCACGTAGATCACGCGCTTGTGCATCAGCGCCGACAATCGGATTGCAGGCCGGCAATAGTCGGTGAATACGAGGAATGTGCCGCCGTAAGGAATGATGCCGCCGTACAGCGCCATGCCGTTCATCGCCGCCGCCATGCCATGTTCGCGGATGCCATAATGAATGTAAGTGCCAGCAAAGTTTTCTTTGGTGATGACGCCTTGGCCCTTGGCTTTCGTATTGTTCGATCCCGTCAGATCAGCCGAGCCGCCGATCAGGGCTGGCATCGCGGGCGTAATCTTATCGAGCGTCATCTCAGACCAATTGCGCGTCGCCCGCTTTGACGTGTCGGCGGCGAAAGCAACCTTGGCCGCGCGTACTGCCGCTTGCAGATCATTCTTGCCCTCGGCGGACAGAGGGTCTGCGAACCGCGCCCGTTGCATCGCGTCAAGTTTCGCCCAGCGCTGTGCCCACGCCTTGTGCTCGATGGCGCCGCGCGCGCCGGCATCCGTCCACGCTTTCCGAACGTCTGCCGGGATCTCGAATGGCGCATGCGGCCAACCGAGCAATTCACGCGCGCCCTTGATCTCATCGGCACCCAAGGGCGAACCGTGCGTCGAGTTCTTGCCCTGCTTGGTGGGAGCGCCAAACCCGATCACCGTCTTACATGCAATCAGCCAAGGCTTTGACGTATCGGCTTTCGCCTTCAGCAAAGCCGCCTTGATCGCCACCGGATTGTGTCCATCGATGCTGAGCGTGTTCCACCCAGCTGCCTTGAAGCGGCCGATCTGATCTTCCGACGTCGACAAGCTGGTCGGGCCGTCGATCGAAATACCGTTGTCATCGAATAGGACGATCAGCCGTCCGAGACCAAGGTGGCCCGCAAGTCCGATCGCCTCGTGACTGATCCCCTCCATCAGGCAACCATCGCCTGCGATGCAATAGGTGTGATGTTCGATGACATCGGAGCCGAGCCGCGCGTTCCAGATGCGCTCGGCGAGCGCCATTCCGACTGCATTGCCGATGCCTTGGCCGAGCGGACCGGTGGTCGTCTCGATGCCGGCGGCGTGGCCGTACTCGGGATGACCGGCGGTCTTGGCGCCGAGCTGGCGAAACTTTTTGAGCTGGCCAATGTCCATGCCGGGCGCACCGGTCAGGTACAGCAGCGCGTACAAGAGCATCGAACCGTGCCCTGCCGACAAGATGAACCGGTCGCGATTGGGACATGCGGGATCTGCCGCATCATACCGCATGACATCGTTGAAGAGCACGGTTGCGACATCGGCCATCCCCATCGGCATGCCGGGATGGCCTGATTTTGCGGCCTCCACGGCATCCATGGCGAGGGCGCGAATGGCGTTTGCCATTCCGGCAAAGCCAGTGTCACCTTTGTTGGCGGCTGCAATGGTCATGACTATTCCGTTTCCCTGGGCTTCGAGCAGAATGAGAAAGCGCGATAACAACCACTGCGCAGGTCTCAACATTAAGCCGCAGCTTTAGCCGCGTGACGCCCGCTGCGCAAACAAAAGCACCACCATATCCCGTTGAAATCGCACGTCGCCTTGACACAGATGCGCATCGGCTTCCATAAGGGCGGCTGGTTCGGGCGGTTAGCTCAGCGGTAGAGCACACCCTTCACACGGGTGGGGTCATAGGTTCAATCCCTATACCGCCCACCATGTTTTCAACGGCTTGCGCGATTATTGAGCGTGGCGTTGAACAATGGATACCGGCCGGTTGCACAAACCCGCCTCGCACCACGAGGCACGGCAGGGACACAAGGTACAGGGGCCGGAATTATTCTAGCCTCACCAGCCGATAGGTCGACACTGTCTGGCGCAGGCCTTTCAGGGTTAAATCTCCCACCGTCTCGATGGCAGCCAACTGTTCTATTTCAACTTTCACGCGCTGAGAGATCAGGATCTCACCGTCCTTGGCCGTGTCGCACAGTCGCGAAGCCTGGTTGACGACCGTGCCGATAGCCGCGTAGTCGGCGCGGCCTTCAAAGCCGACCCGGCCCAACGTGGCAAAGCCATGGGCAATACCAACGCCGAAGCCGAGATTGTGGCCGCGCGCGCGCCAGCTAAGCGCGAGCTCGTTGACCGCTGCGCGCAATTCCACTGCAAGCCGCGCCGCTCGCTCTGCGGCGTTGGCACAGGGCAGAGGATCATTGAAGAACAGCGTCAGGCCGTCACCGGTGAAGCGTTCCAGCGTCGCCTCGTAGCGCTGGATGAGAGTGCCGGCCGCCGCGTGATAGGCAGCCAGCACGCCCATCACCTCCTCGGGCTCGGCGACTTCCGCGAAGGCGGTGAAGCCACGCAGATCGCAGAACACCACCGTAATCTCGCGCCGGTGGCTGGCCAGCAGATCGGGACCATCCGACGATACGATCGCTTCCGCCACCTGAGCGGGCAAGAACCGCTTGAGCTTCTGCAGCCGCTCCAGTTCGCCAACCTGGGTTTGCACGCGGCTTGCCAGACACTTGTTCCACTCGGCGAGCTCCGCGGCCTGAGTGGTCAGCTGTTTGGCCTGCGCCTGCGTCTGATCATGTAATGCCTTGATGCGCAGGATCGAGCGTACGCGGGCAGCGAGAGCGGCGTGGTCGATCGGCTTGGTCAGATATTCGTCACCGCCGGCATCCAGACCGGCCACCACATCGCGGCTCTCGGCCTTGGCGGTGACGAGAATGATCGGCATGAACGGCAGTGAAGTATCCGCCTTCAGCGCCTGCGTGACTTCGAGGCCATCGAGCTTCGGCATCATGATGTCCAGCAAAATGAGGTCGGGCAGCTCGGCGCGCGCCACGCTGAGCGCTTCCTCGCCATCGCACGCCGTGATGATCTGATAGCCGAGCGCATCGAGCCGCGTTTGCAGAATATCGACGTTTGCCTCGTTGTCGTCGACCACGAGGATTAGAGGCCGCTCGCGCATAGTCAGCTCTCCGGCCCAAGGAACTCACGGATCTTGGCGAGCAATTGCCGCGGACTGTAGGGCTTTGTGACGTAGGCGTTGCAACCGGCCGCCAACGCCTTGGCCTCATCGCCGCCCAGTGCATACGAAGTCACCGCGATGATCGGAATTTTTTCCAACGCAGGGATCGCCCGGATGCGTAGCGTCGCCTCATAGCCGTCCACCAGCGGCAGCTGGATATCCATCAGGATCAGGTCCGGACGTTCGCGCTCGGCCGCCGATACGCCTTCGGCACCGTTGACCGCTTCGATGTACGCGTAGCCGACGGAGGTCAGAAGATCGCGCAGGATCGCGCGGTTATCTCCCTGGTCCTCGACGATGAGGATGCGTTTGCTCATGACGCGCTCACCCGTGCTTCGACCCTGAGTGGCAGTTCAATCTTGAATGTCGAGCCCGCGCCCACCTTGGAGGCGACCGTAATGCGCCCGCCGTGCATCTCGACGATGCGCCGCGAAATGGCGAGGCCGAGGCCTGAGCCACCTTTCTCTTTTGTGTTGGAACTGTCCACCTGATGAAACTCCTCAAAAATCCGCGCCTGTTCCGAAGCCGGTATGCCGGGGCCGGTGTCGGTCACCGAAACGGAGAAGCGGTTGTTCTCGACCGAAGCGCCGATCCGTATCTCGCCGGCATCGGTGAATTTAATCGCATTGCCCAGCAAGTTGAGCAGCACCTGCGAGATGCGCCGCTCGTCGCCGCGCCCCGTGGGCATGCGATCCGCGACGTCGATTTTGATCGGCAGTTTCTTCTCGGTTGCCAGCGCCTCGGTCGCCGCCACCACCGTCTGCACGATGTCCTTCATCGAGTAGTTATCGATCTTGAGTTCGAGCTGGCCGGCCTCGATCTTCGACAAGTCGAACACATCGTTGATCAGCCCGAGCAGATGCCGGCCGTTCGACTGCACGCGATCGAGCACGGCGTTGACCTTCTGCGGCATGGCACCATAAATGCCGTCCTGGATCAGCTCGGTGTAGCCCAGCACAGCGTTGAGCGGAGTGCGCAGCTCGTGGCTCATGTTGGCCAGGAACTGCGACTTGTGCTTGCTGGCGATTGCCAACTGCTGGCCCTTCTCCTCGATCTCGCGGAACAGGCGCGCGTTCTGGATGGCCAGCGCCGACTGGCTGGCGAAGGTCTTCAGCAGCGACACGGTCGAAAGGTCGAACTCGCCCAGTTGACGCCGTTGCAAGACCAGTACGCCGAACGCACGCGTGCCACGCACCAGCGGCACGAACAGCGCCGACTTGAACCCAGCGGATATCGCCAGCTGGCGCATGGCGTTCTCCGGACCAGTTTCGATATCGGCAATCTGGATTGCTTCGCGCGTCTCGATGGCGCGGCCCAGCATGGTTCCGCTGGCCGGGAGCTTGAGGCCACGCACCTGGTCTTTCAGTGCCGCATCCAGGCCCGAGGCGTGCCACAGCCGGAATGTCTGGTCGCTCTCCTTGTAGCGGAAGATCGCGCAGCCCTCGGCCGCGCCGAGATCGCTGGCCTTAACGACGACGGTTTCGAGAACCTCCTCCAAATCGAGCGTGGAGCTGACGGCACGGCCGACTTCGCCGAGCGCCTCGAGCTCGCCCACTGAGCGTGCGAGTTCGCGGGTGCGAGTTTGCACCTCCTCGAACAGGCGCGCGTTCTCAATGGCGATGACGGCCTGGTCGGCGAATGTGGTGACAAGGCCGATTTCCTTGTCCGTGAACGGCTCGACCACGACCCGCACAGTGGCGATCACACCGATCCAGGGTGATTCAAAGGACCGCACCTTGCGAGTGCTGACAAGCGGCGCGAACAGGATTCTACATTGAGCCATCCACTGGGGAGGGCTCGGCGATGGTGCGCACACTTTGGGATGCTTTGGGCGAGATCGAGGACAAGCGC
>JANLPY010000462.1:0-44216 GCA_031367505.1 Hyphomicrobiaceae bacterium
CTCTCTCGACCTTGCCGCCTGAACTTCTGTCCAGACTTGACTGCAACGCTCACCACCATGGCTTTTGACCGCAGCAGCTTGCAGTGGCTTGGGATCAGCACCTGATTGCCGAACCCGAAGGGTCCTCCTTCATCTCTCGTACAGTTGCGCGCAACCGTTTGGACCGGCTACGCTCGTGACACACGGCCCAAAGCAGAACGCCAACTGGAACCATCATTCCGTTGGCCTTCGATTGCGCCTCCGCCATCGCGAATTGGCCAGTGGTAACCGCTGGCACGACGAGCCATTCGAGGTCGGCCAGAGTGTGCTTCCGATATTGTGGTGCGCGCATCATGATGCTGGTGACTTGCCCAAAGGCCGCCATCAGGTTCTTTGAAGCATCGGCCGCCTTTTTCTTGGCTTCGGGCGATAGCTCGGGCGTAGGTGTAGCCGTCGCCCCCGCTGTTGCAGGCTTGTTTTCATCGCGGGCGGGCGCCGGCGCGGCCATCGCGGGAGGCGCACTCGCTGGTATTGCCGTTTCCTGCGTCGCCGCTGGGGGTTCAGCCGACGGTGATGTCGCGTCCGATCCGCCAGCCTTCTTCGACCAAAATGCCATATCCATCCTCCCTAAACTTTATCGCGAATATCTACTCACAGTATGCTGCCCGCATGACGCGTCAAATAAATTTACCATCTGGCATTCGCTTGGCGCGAAAATTTTTTGAGCATGCCGCGAGGCGTGGTGTATGAGGCCACTGCTATTTCCTCCGGAGATGTTGCCCATGAAGCCCGATGATGTTCGTGCCCGCGCCTTTGCAATGCCATTGACGTGCCCGACCTATCCGCCCGGCCCCTACCGTTTCGTCGACCGCGAATACTTGATCATCACCTATCGGACGGACCCGGAAGCTCTGCGTGCGGTCGTTCCCGAGCCGTTGGAGGCATCGGAAGGTCTCGTCAAATACGAGTTCATCCGCATGCCGGACTCCACCGGCTTCGGCAACTACACGGAATCCGGCCAAGTCATCCCGGTGACCTACAAGGGCAAAGCCGGCGGCTACGTGCATTCGATGTACCTCGACGATGATGCGCCAATCGCCGGTGGCCGCGAGATCTGGGGATTTCCCAAGAAGCTAGCACAACCAGCCCTGGTGGCCGCAAAAGACGTGTTGCTTGGCACGCTCGACTATGGCCCGGTGCGGGTCGCCACTGGGACCATGGGCTTCAAACACAAATCACTCGACCTGGCGGCCATAAAAACCGCACTCCTCCAGCCGAACTTTCTGCTGAAGATCATACCGCAGGTCGATTGCACGCCGCGCATCTGCGAGTTGGTGCGTTACTATCTCGAGGATGTGACCGTGAAAGGGGCTTGGGCCGGACCCGCCGCACTGGAACTGTTCGAACACGTACTGGCGCCTGTAGCCCGGCTGCCGGTACGCGAGGTGATATCCGGCGTCCACGCCGTTGCGGATTTGACCCTTGGCCTTGGCAAAGTGGTGCACGATTACCTGGCGAAGCCAGAACGGGCATCAAAAGGCGCCAAGCTTGCCACTTAGCGAGCCACGGCCTAGACAGGAAGCCGCAATTCAACCGGCCCCGTTGCTTTTGCCAGCGCGCCCGCAACTCTGGAACAACAATGAGCCGACCAGACTCCGATCGCACGCAAAATACACCAGAAACGACACCTGATTATAAGCTTCAAGCCGCCGCGCGCGCGATCATCTTCGTCGAACCCGGCATGAAGATCGGCCTTGGTACCGGTTCGACCGCTGCCAAATTCGTCGATCTGCTAGGCCAGAAGGTGCGGGCCGGGCTCGACGTCATCTGTGTGCCAACGTCGGAAGCAACGGCCAACCAAGCGCTTGCGAACGGGATCCGCCTGACCTCGCTCGACGACGAACCATTCCTCGACTTGGTCATCGATGGCGCGGACGAGATCGATGATCGCCTGCGCTTGATCAAGGGCGGCGGCGGCGCACTATTGCGCGAGAAGATTGTTGCGACCGCGTCAGACCGCATGATCGTGATCGCCGATGCTTCGAAAAAGGTCGACATGCTCGGCAAGTTTCCGCTGCCCGTCGAAATTGTGCGGTTTGGCTTTCGCGCGACATCGAAGATGGTCGAGATGTTGGCATCCGATGTCGGCTGTACCGGCAACATCGTTGTTCGCCTGGCGGCCGACGGCACCCCATTCCTGACCGATGGTGGCAATCTCATCCTCGATCTGCATCTGTCCCGCATCCCCGAGCCCGACGTCTTGGCGGAATCGCTGAGATTGATCCCCGGCGTCGTCGAGCACGGCTTGTTTCTCGGTCTCGCCGACACAGCCATCATTGCTGGACCGGCGGGCGTCGAGATTCTCGAAGCCAACTACGAAGAATAACCGGCACCCAAGGAGCGACCTTCCGATGATCCGTTTTACGATCCACATCATGGCGGCGGCGTTCGCGCTGCTATTGACGGCCCCAGTATCGGCTCAACAAAAGGCGCCGGCTCCGGTCGACCCCGCGGGCGTGGCGGCTGCCAAAGAGCTTCTGATCGCCATGGGCTCGATGCAGCAGTTCGAAGTTGCCATTAACACGATGAGCAAGGGCATGGCCCAGGCCTTCAAGCAGCAGGCGCCCTCAAAGGGCAAAGAGATCGATGAAGTCATGGACCTCATGGCCACGAAGTTCAATGCGCGCAAGACCGAAGTGCTCGGCATGGTGGCGCCACTCTATGCGGAAAAGTTCACGGTTCAGGAACTGACCGAAATTGGTACTTTCTACAAAACGCCGATCGGCCAGAAGATGATCGCAACTCAGCCCGAGATCCTGCAGCGCTCCATGCAGCTCGGCATGGCGTGGGGTCAGAGCATCGGCAAGGAAGTCGAGGCTGAAGCCCGCCAGGAACTAAAAAAGCGCGGCGTCGATTTGTGATGGCTGACTTCGATTACGATCTATTCGTCATTGGCGCGGGCTCGGGTGGCGTGCGGGCGGCTCGTATTGCAGCCGGTTATGGCGCCAAAGTTGCCATCGCCGAGGAATATCGCATCGGCGGCACCTGCGTCATTCGCGGCTGCGTGCCAAAGAAGCTCCTCGTTTATGCATCGCGCTTTGCCGACGAATTCGAAGAAGCAATCGGCTTCGGTTGGACGCTTCCTGCCGAGCCGGTGTTCGACTGGCCGACGCTGATCGCCAACAAAGACCGCGAGATTTCGCGCCTCGAGGGGCTTTATCAAGCGAACCTCGAACGCTCCGGCGTCACCATTCATAAAACACGCGCGACGCTCGAGGGTCCGCATACGATCCGCTTGGCGAGTGAAAATCGCACTGTCACTGCGTCCCACATTCTGATTGCGACCGGTGGCACCGCCAATCTCGACCCGACGCTGCCTGGCATCGAACATGCGATCACCTCGAACGAAGCTTTCGACTTGAAAAAGCTACCCAAGAGCATCGTCGTGTGCGGCGGCGGTTACATCGCGGTCGAGTTCGCCGGCATATTTCACGGTCTGGGCGTTGAAACCACCCTGCTATATCGCGGCGAAAAAATCCTTCGCGGCTTCGATGAGGATATGCGCGACGGCCTGACGGAGGCTTTGACGCGGCGCGGTATCAAGATCATTACCGGCACAGTACTTGAGGCGATCGAGAAGCATGCGAGCGGCCTCGGTCTGACGCTTAAATCCGGTCAGGCGATCGCCGCCGAACAAGTGATGTTTGCGATCGGCCGCAGTCCAAACACCGCTGGGCTTGGCCTAGACAAGGCTGGCGTCCACGCCGGCACCAAAGGCCAGGTTGGCGTCGACGCATTTTCGCAAACCAACATCCCGCACATATACGCTGTCGGCGACGTGACTGATCGGATCAACCTGACTCCGATTGCCATCCGCGAAGGGCACGCTTTTGCCGACACCGTCTTTGGCAAGCAGCCGGTCAAGGTCGATCATACGATGATCCCAACGGCGGTGTTCACGACCCCGGAGATTGGAACGGTGGGGCTATCCGAGGCCGTCGCTCGCGCCAAGGGGCAGCCGATCGACATCTACAAGGCCAAGTTCCGCCCGATGAAATCCACGCTTTCAGGAGCGCTGGACCGGATGATCATGAAGCTGGTGGTCGATCAGGCATCACAGAAGGTGCTGGGCGTGCATGTCTTGGGCCCGGACGCCGGCGAGATCATCCAGATGGCGGCGATTGCGCTGAGGCTCGGTGCGACCAAGGCCGACTTCGACGCCACTGTGGCGCTGCATCCAAGTGCCGCCGAAGAGCTCGTTACCATGCGCGAAAAGTGGATGCCACCTGTTGTGTAGCGATGGTGTCTGACCCTCTGGGTCACAGCCGTGCACACCGGAGACCGGTATCAGACCCTAAGCGTCATGCACCGGTCGTTGCGATGGTGTCCGACCCTCCGGGGTCTGACACCAATCATAGGCCGTGCAGACTGAGCAACGGTGTCAGACCCGGAGGGTCAGACACCGGTCACGATGGGTTCACGAACGTTTGGCGATCAGGTCGATCTCGACCAGTGCGCTGACCGCCAGGCCGGTTACGCCGATACACGTGCGAGCCGGCAAGCGGCCCGGCTTGAAGTACGACTGATAGGCCGCGTTCATGCTCGCGTAGTCGCGATTAAAGTGCGTGAGATAAACGCGTGCCTGCAGCACATGCTCCAGCCCCAGGCCGATACCGCCGAGCACGATCTTCAAATTCTCCATCACCCGCCGGGTCTGCGCTTCCACGCCGTCGGGCAATGGCGCATCAGGTGCTGCCGGATCAGTCGGCATTTGGCCGGTAACGAACACCCAGCCATCGCTCTCGACGGCATGTGAAAATGGGGCAACAGGGCGCGGTCCGGTGGCAATCATATGAAATAGTGGATTTGCCATATTTCCTCGTGTTGTAGTACGAACTAATGGTTAATGCCCGCATTTCGGCACTTTTTCGGCGCCGGGTGGGGCGTGGTTAGCTTGCCGTTAAGCAAACCGTCATACGGGATCGCAATGACTTCGTGAGAGACTGCTACGACTATACCTCGCGTTCCCCCGAACGCTACCCGACTGCCACTAATAGTTGAGCGTTTGTTTCGAGCCCGCAGGACCCTTGCCGCCATGCAGCTTCTCCGTAGCCTACCTTCTGCACCAAAGACGCCTCGTTTGCGTTATCGGTGCCCCGACTGTCGCGACATCCACGACGGACTTCCGGACCTTTGCTTCGCATTGCCAGATGCGATCTTCGATTTGACCCCGGAGGAGCGCGAAGCCCGTGCCCTCGTCTCGTCCGATCTGTGCATACTCGATGATGCTCGATACTTCATTCGCTGCGTGCTCGAAGTCTCGATCACCGAGCACACGGACTTGTTCGCGTATGGCCTGTGGGCCGAAGTCAGCGCTCGCGATTTCAATCGCTATTCGGTCTACTACAATACCGACGCACCGCCGCATCTGACGGCATTCGAGGGCAAATTGGCCAACCGCCTGCCGCACACGCCGGAGACGACAGGTCTGGTATGCGACATCACCCTCAGCAATGAAGAGGGCATGCGACCGGCAATCTCGATAGCGGATGAAACCCACATCCTCCATTCCGAACAACAAGATGGCATCGGTTTGGAGCGCGCGATCACACTTGTCGGCACAATGCGCGGTTTCGTTACCATCATCGACTGACGTTTACGTCTCGACAACCATATCTGGGCTTGCGATGGCATAAAGTCATCGCAGGCCTTTTTCCCGTCGAGAGCCACGCTCATGAAGATCAGCGCCATCGAGATTACGCAGCACCAGTTGCCGCTCGATCCCCCGTTTCATCCGAGTTGGTCGTCTCAGGCGCGGGTCAAATTCGATGCCACCATTGTTCGCGTGCACACCGATGCTGGCCTGACGGGTATAGGCTCCGGCGATCACATGCTGGGATTTGCTGGCCACGAAAACCTGTTCATCGGCCGTCATCCCCTTGAAATGGAGCGGCACAACAGGGTGATCGATCATATTTCGTTCCATTATGGGCGCTGCTGGCCGCTCGATCTGGCATTGTGGGATCTCGCCGGCAAGATCGCCGGGCAGCCGTGCCGGCGATTGCTTGGCGGCTTTACTGATCGCGTGCCCTGCTACGCCTCGAGCGGCACTTTGCGGTCGGCTTCGAGCTTGGCGACTTTCGCCGAAACCACCATCGCGCGTGGCTTCAAGGCGATGAAGATCCGCTTTTCGCGCGGCGATTGGCGCGGCGACATCGCCAAGCTCGAAGCCGTCCGGGCGCGCGTCGGATCGAAGATCGAACTGATGGTCGACTGCAATCAAGGCTGGCGCTTCCCCTGGGACACGATGAGCCCGTGGACGTTCAAGGACGCATTGCGTGTCGGCCGCGAACTCGAACGCCTCGACGTCTATTGGATGGAAGAACCGCTGCACCGCTCGGACCGTGCCGGCATGCGCCGCTTGCGGGAAACGCTCGACTTGCGCATCGCTGGCGGAGAACTCAATCGTGAAATGGCCGAGCTGCGCGATGTCATCGCTGACGGATCGCTCGACGTCGTGCAACCGGATGTGGTTTCGGTTGGCGGCATGACGGGACTGCAAAAGGTGGCACATTTGGCTGCGGCTCACGGCGTAACTTTCACGCCCCACACCTGGGGCAATGGCATCGGCCTGCTCGGCAACGCGCACGTGATGGCCGGCGCCGGTGCCTCGAGCTATCTCGAATTCCCCTGGGACCCGCCCGAATGGAGTCTGGATCGTCGCGATTTTATGCTCACCGCGCCACTCGACATCGACGTCACCGGCCACCTGATCCTGGGCGAAAAACCCGGCCTCGGGTTCGAACTCGACGAAGCCGCCTTGCAGCGCACACGCGTCCATGGTGATACGATCAAATCGAACAACTGAACTCACTCGCATTGCCAGGAACTTCGCCATGAGCGCCACCGAGACCCAAGCCTTGATTGCTCGCTACTATGATGCCTTCAACCGGGGCGACACCGACGGCATGCTGGCCTGCGTTGCCGACGACATTATCCACGACACCAACCAAGGCGACCGTCGCATCGGGCGCGATCGGTTCCACGCGTTTTGTGCGCGCATGTCGCATCACTACAAAGAGCGGTTGGACGGCATCGTGATTATGTCGACCGCCGATGGTGGACGAGCCGCTGCCGAATTCAACGTCCACGGCCAATATCTCGTAACCGAGACCGGCCTCCCCGATGCGACCGGCCAAAGTTACCAGTTGCCGGCCGGCACATTCTTCGCGGTGCGCGACGGCAAAATCGCCCGCGTCACCACCTATTATAATTTGACCGAGTGGATCATGCAGGTTTCAGCGTGAGGGTGGGCCAATGGCGATCACGGTAGAGGCGCTCAAAGGAGCCGAGCTTGCGAAGGCGCTGCCGGCGCTTGCCCGCCTGCGTATTACCGTGTTCCGCGATTGGCCTTACCTTTACGATGGCACACTGGACTACGAGCAAGATTACCTCGGCCGCTTCGGTAGCGCCAAGAGTGCAGTCATAATCGCGGCACGTGATGGCGACGAAATCGTTGGCGTCGCCACCGCCTCACCGCTTCCCGAACACACCGAAAAATTCGTTCCCCTGTTTGCCGCGCACGGGTTTGATCCGCAACGCATCTTTTACTTTGGTGAAAGCGTCTTGCTGGCGGCTTATCGCGGACGCGGGCTCGGCCACGCCTTCTTCGATCATCGGGAGGCGCACGCCCGGGCTGCCCGCATCGCCGGTCAAACGTACACGCATAGCGCCTTCTGTGGGGTTATCCGGCCGGCTGATCATCCAGCCTGTCCCACAAACTATGTTCCGTTGGATGCTTTCTGGACGAAACGGGGCTACGCCAAGCAGGACGGCATGACGGGCGCCTATAGCTGGCAGGACATCGGGGCAACTCATCCAACCGAGAAACCGATGCAGTTCTGGGTCAAGCCACTGTGAACGCATCTCCCGTCAAACCGGATGCAATACGCGTTGCCGCCGCGCAATTCCCGATTGGCGAACCGGTGACGTTTGCCGCGTGGGCGAAAAATCTCACGACATGGGTGGAGCAAGGAGCGGCCACCGGCGCGCAGCTTTTGGTGTTCCCCGAGTATGGCGCGATCGAGCTTGCCGCAACCTGCGGCCGTGAAGTCGCAGGCGATTTGCAGGCGACGCTTGGCGCCGTCGCCGATCTCGTGCCCGACATGGAAAGAACGGTCACCGAACTGGCGCGCAGCCATTGCGTGCACATCCTAGCCGGCAGTGGCCCAACCCGGCGCGCTGATGGCCGCTTCACCAACGCCGCGCGGCTGATCAGTCCAACCGGACAGATCGGCGTGCAGGACAAGTTGATCATGACGCCGTTCGAGGTCGCGTGGGGTGTCGTTCCTGGCAATACGCTGAAGGTGTTTGATACGGAGCTCGGCCGCATCGGCGTTGCCATCTGCTACGACTGCGAGTTTCCGCTTCTCGTCCGCGCGCAAGCCGAGGCCGGTGCCGAATTGATCCTGATCCCGTCGTGCACCGAACGGCTAGCGGGCTTCCATCGGGTACGGGCGGGTGCGGTCGCACGCGCACTCGAGAGCCAGATCGCAACCGTAACGTCGCCGACGATCGGCGATGCGCCCTGGTCGCCAGCGGTCGACCGCAATACGGGCGCTGCCGGTTTTTTCACGCCGCCGGAAGCCCAAGTCGCGGAAACGGGTGTGCTGGCCGAGGGCCAGATAAATGAACCCGGGTGGGTCGTGACGACCATCGATCTCGCAGTACTGCGTCAGATCCGCAGCAACGGTGAAATGCGCAATCACGCCGATTGGCATCGCCAGCCGGGCGCCGGTGCAAACGCCACCCACTGCCAGGTCGTATCGCTATTGGGCCGATCGTGATGGCCGATAAACTCCTGCGGCCTGAGCCGCTGGTGCAATCCCGTCCAGTGCTTTAAACCTTGGCTGACTGAACACGCACAAGCCAGGCCAGAAATGCCCGATATCTCCATGCCCCTTGGTCCGCTGCAGCCGTCGTTCGCTGTGCGATTATTCCGTCCGCTCGGTCGGCTGTGGTTGAGGGCAACCGGCTGGCATATCGAAGGCGAGATGCCGAACTTGCCGAAGTTCATCATTGTGGCCGCCCCGCATTCGAGCAATTGGGATTTGCTCTACGTGCTGGCCGCTGGACTGCACTACGGCGTACGAATCCACTGGATGGGCAAGGACAGCATCTTCAAATGGCCGTTCGGCGGGCTCATGCGCTGGCTCGGCGGCATCCCGGTCGATCGCAGCAAGGCCAACAACGCGGTCGACAGCATGGTTTTGCGCTTTGCCGGCAGCGACCGGTTGATCGTGGCCATCCCGCCCGAGGGCACTCGGGGTAAAGTCGACCGCTGGAAGAGTGGGTTCTACCACATCGCCGTCGGTGCCAAGATCCCCCTCGCGTTGGGTTTCCTCGACTACAAGCGCAAGGCAGCCGGCATCGCGCGCGTGTATCACCCAAGTGGTAATTACGAGGCCGACCTAGCCGAAATCCAAGCCTTCTACGCGACGGTCACGGCCTGCCACCCGAACCGCGACGCCAAAAATTGATATCCGAGTATCACTGAGCGGCTTCGAGCGAGAACTGCAACTCCGCTAGCCGAGAGTACGTGCCACCAGCGCGCAACAGCGTCTGGTGCGTGCCTTCCTCGACGATGTGGCCATCTTCGAGCACCAGAATGCGATCGGCCCGCTGAATCGTCGACAACCGATGCGCGATCACGATCGTCGTGCGGCCACGCATAACGCCTTCAAGCGCTTTCTGCACCAGCACTTCGTTTTCTGCGTCTAGCGAACTCGTCGCCTCATCCAGCAACAGCACCGGCGCATTTCGCAGGATCGCGCGCGCGATCGCGATGCGCTGACGCTGCCCACCCGACAGCATAACGCCGCGCTCGCCGAGCATCGTATCGTAACCCTGCGGCAGTTCCTTGATGAACTGATCGGCTTGTGCGGCGACCGCTGCTCGCTTCACATCATCCGCCGACGCTGTCGCATTCCCGTATCGGATGTTTTCGGTAACGGTATCGGCGAACAGCGCAATCTCCTGTGGCACGAGCGACATGCGGCCGCGCACGGCGTCGACGTTGGCGTCGCCCAGCCGCACGCCGTCCAGTCGAACAGCGCCGCTCTTCGGGTCGTAGAAGCGCAACAACAGGTTGAGGATCGTGCTTTTGCCGGCACCAGATGGCCCAACAAGAGCGACCGTTTCGTCGGGCTTTACCGTGAACGAGATGTGCTCCAGTGCCAAAGTATCAGGGCGCGACGGATAGGCGAAGCTGACGTCGTCAAACGCGACTTCGCCGCGAGCCGGTTCCGGCAACGCTACCGGATTGGCTGGCGATTGGATTTGCGGGACGACCGTCAGTAACTCGGCCAGCCGTTCGGTCGCGCCGGCAGCTTGGCTCACTTCACCCCAGACCTCGCCAAGCTCGGCGACGGCTGCACCCGCAAACATCGCGTAGAGAACGAACTGCAGCAATCGGCCACCAGTCATGTCGCCGCCGATCACCAAGCTGGCGCCGACCCAGACGATACCGACGATGCTCGATACCACCAGAAAAAACGTGATGCCGACAAGAAATGCCCGCGCCTTCAACCGGTCGCGCACCGCATCGAACGAGCGTTCGACAGCGGCGGAATAGCGATCTGAAACCACCTTTTCATGCGTGAAGGCCTGCATCGTTCTAACGGCTGCAAGATTTTCAGCCGCGTACGCCGAACTCTCGGCCAGCGTATCTTGCGCGCGGCGAGACAACCGGCGCACCGAGCGTCCGTTGATCAAAAACGGCAGCATGATCAAGGGGATCGCAACCAATACGAGCGCTGACAATCGGGCGCTGGTGATGAACATCATCGTCAACCCGCCGATCAGCATGATCAAGTTGCGGATCGCCTGGCTGATGGTCGAGCCCGACGCCGACTTGATCAGCGTTGTATCAGCGGTAAGCCGGCTCATGATCTCGCCGGAATGGGTCTTGTCGTAGAACGCGGGGCCGAGCACCGATAAGTGCCGGAATACATCGGCGCGAACATCGGCGACCACGCGTTCGCCCAGCCAGTTGACCAGAAAAAACCGCGCCGAACTCGCACAGCTGATCAGAAAACCGATCAAAATGAGCATAAGGAAGTATTGGTTGATGAAATGGCCGACGCGATCGGCAAAGCCGAAATCGACCATCCGGCGCACGGCCAACGGCACCGCAAGCATGGCGATCGCCGATACAAAAAGCGCAACACCCGCCAGCACCAGCATCCGCGGATGCTTCAAGATGTAGGGGCGCAAAATCAGCAAAGGCCGAAGTGATTTTGGTCGTTTCTCCTGACCGTCTGCTCCCAAGGGAGCCGCAGCCAATACAGTCTGATCGCGTTGGGACAAGGGCAACACCTAAAGTTTTGACAACTACGGATACGAAGAACAATGACGAATACGAGCCGGGACCTTGCCTGACCAGGCAATTCCTCGCAAGCTGGACACTACGCGCCCTATGAAACGACGCGGCAATCCAACAATGCCACTATTTCAGGGCCCAAGTGACGTTGACGCGCACTTCGAGCGATTGGCTCCCACGTTCGATCGGCACCGCTTCCGATGACATCGCGGCCCGCGCTTGCATCATCTGACGGTTGATCGGCGCCGCCATATCCTCGGCAATTGCGATCACCTCGCCAACCTCGGCGCCGGCACTGGCAGCAAACAGCTTTGCGCGACGCAAAGCGTTCGCCATCGCATTACGGCGCGCTTCATCCTTCAGTGTTTCGGCGGCGCTGACTTGGAACTCGATGCCGCCCATTTGATTAGCCCCGAGCGTCACCGCCGTGTCGAGAACCTGCCCCAACTTGTCGAGGTCGCGCACCACAATCCGCACTTGATTTATCACCTGATAACCGTTGATCGTCGCCGGCCGGCCGTCTTTGAAATTCTGATAACGCGGCTGCACGTTGAACGAAATCGTCTTGATATCCTTCGGTGCGATACCGTTGGCCTTCAGCCCCTCGATCAATTTTGCCATCGCAGCCGTATTTGCCAATAACGCAGCCCGCGCCGTATCGCCCTCGGCAACGACGCCGGTTGCGATTGCCGCGAGGTCCGGCTCAGCGATGGCCGTGCCAGTTGCCGACACGCTGACGGTGCGGGGCATGCGCATTTCTTGCGCGCTACTCATGGCGGATCCTATTGTTAAGACTGAAAAAACGAAGCCGGCGATGGCCGGTACGACGCGAAAAAAGTGCATGACTTCGATCCTTGACGCTCTTTTTGGAATCCATAGCTAGCGAATGCGGCCAAAGTTGCTATAAGCGCACGCCACGCGCGAGACGCGGAGGCGGGGCCCGTAGCTCAACTGGTTAGAGCTGACGGCTCATAACCGTCTGGTTGCAGGTTCAAGTCCTGCCGGGCCCACCAAATATTCATTGTACGACCCAGAGACTTGTGTACCCGGTCCCACGATATAGCCGATCTGAAAATTTCCCCCGGCGATGTGACATTTGTCACTGCGCACTTTTCCCACACCAACTAACTCTTGTTTCGTCAGACGCCTGTATGATCCGCCAACTCCACCTCTTCATTCATCCAGGCGCCGGCGAACCTAGATTTTTACAGTTCTGATAATCGAGCCAAACGAGACGGTTTTATCTGGTTTTCTTGGTTCGTTCATTGCCGACATCCGAGGCTACTCGGTCTGATTGGCAAGTTCCACGGCTGGCCGCTGCGGTGGAGCGCTTCGAGGGATTGGAACGCATGGATCCGTCCATGCGCTCTGGAGTAACAGCGGAAGCTGGGTCTCACGTTCTTCAGGGAGTTTTTCCCTTGTTGAGCGAATTAGTGGCCACCCGCAATTTCTGCGGACGGAAAAGGCGCCCTTTTCGGGACGCCTTTTCCACTTCGCCAAGCTCAGCATCACCGATCCGGCGACACCTGTGAGCGGCGATCTTATCGTCATGTTTGCGGAGATTTTTCATGCAACGCACGCACGATCAACGCAAAATTCCAAGTGAACGGCCGGTCAGCATAGCGGGTAGACCCGTTAGCATAGCGAGTAGAATTGTACGCGATCGCCTACCTCGACTGCTGCTTTCCCTGCTCTGGAACCTCCGATCGGTTCGGGCATGCCGGCAACCATGCATCGAAACCATGGACGCCTTATTGCGGTCTGCAAAATTGGACGACTTGCTTCGGCTAAACTTGCGGACGCTCACGGATATCGGCATCGACCAGCGCGATGCGCTTTGGCTCTGCACCGCGCCACCGCAAGCACATCTTGAACAAACGATGAACACTGGCACTGACAACCCAGTGCGCCAGATCAACGTCCCAAATTAGCGACTTGGATGGTAGCGAGGAGGATGACATGACTTTGTTAAGTAGTAAGATATTCTTCGGACTATTGGCGATCGTCGCGGCGACTTGGATGGTTGCGAGCTTCGCATCGAACCACCCCGCACCAGGCGAAACGCCAGCACTCGCGGCGTGCGTTGCCAACACCTGCGATTGAGGGTGCATGGTCCAAGCCACGCATTGCCTTTCGATTTGCATTGCCATTATTCAAGATCGCGACCAGAACGAAGCGCGTGATTTCGGCGATGCAAGCGACGGCACGTATGCGGAGAGGCTAAAGGATCGGGCAATGGATGAAACTGCAATCGACCGCACGGCGATGGGGCGCTTAGCGAAAGCGCTTGTGTTCATCTGCGGTGCCGATCACCCGACCACCGTAGCATTGGCCAAAGCCGCAGAAACCGGCACCGATAGCGATATCAAGAAAGCGCGGGCTCTATTCATAAAATTGAAGCACGGTGACCGGCGCGCGGCTTTGACGATGCTCGAGGATTAAGTCGTGATTTCGTGGCAGCCGGGCGCGTGGCCATGAGGGCACTGTCCGCACTCTGTCTGTCCGACGGCCGTCCTGGACACTATAATCTGAGCCTTGGTTTGTTGGGCGCAGCCGGGCACCTGCGTCCGCTGTCGATCACCCGTTGCGAGGTGCGTCGTGGCCGATGGCCTGGCGCGCCACTCGCGGCGTGGAGCAATTCTGGACTAGCGCCAGAGCGTCTGCTGTCGACGGTTTACGGGCTCGATGCAAAGCAACTTGCGAAGGTGGATTTGATCGTATCGGCTGGCGCTGAGACGCTGGCGGCGAACGTTGCGTGCGCTAGGATTTTTGACGCAGCCAACATATTCTATGGCTCTTTGCGCTATTTCCGGCCGCACGACTTCAGCTTGGTTCTGACATCGTTTCCAGCCAACGCGTCCCGCGCCCGCCACGCATTTGCGCTAAAGCCATCGCAGGCAGCCTCTACGGTATGGCAAGCGCCGCGCGAGAAATTCGTGAAACCACCGCGGCGGCTGGCGCTCCTTGTCGGCGGAAATTCGGGTGAGAGCAGGTATACCTGCTCAGACTGGGACGATCTCATCGGTTTGATCGCCACGCTCACCCAGACAAACAGCATCCGCTGGTTCGTCTCCAATTCGCGCAGGACGCCCGATGCGGTAAGCGATCGGCTGGCAAGCTTGCCGCTTGAGCAATTTATTGATGTGCGCGCCGCCAACTCCACACCGCTTGCGCAGCTTTTGGCCACGAGCGATGCCGCGTTGGTGACCGACGAGTCGTCGTCGATGGTATCCGATGCCGTATCGGCCGGCATCCCGGTGTTGGGTGTCAGCCCGGTTCATCATCGACTGAGCAACAATGAGCAGGCCTATCGCGCATATTTGACGCAAAGCGGCTGGTATGCGGCTGTCCCGTTGGCCGGGCTCAGCTCCGAAACCGTGCTCGGTAAACTATCCAGCCTCACGCCGACGACCGAAGACCCAAGCCTTCGGCTGGCGCAACTTCTACGGGATCGATTGCCGGATTTGTTCGCGAACTAAGCCGGGGCTGGACTGAACACCAGCACCGCGTTCAAGCCACCGAATGCGAACGAGTTCGACATCGCATGGCGCACTTTTTTCTCGCGCCCGACATTCGGTACATAATCGAGATCGCATTCCGGATCAGGCTGACTCAACCCGACAGTCGGCGGGACCCAGTTTTCCTGCATGGCCTTGATTGTGGCGATGGCTTCGATGCCACCGCCCGCACCGAGCGGGTGACCATGCATGGATTTGGTCGACGAAACCGCAAGTTTGTAGGCGTGATCGCCGAAAACTTCCTTGATCGCGCGGGTCTCGTTGCGATCGTTATCGGCCGTCGCCGTGCCGTGCGCGTTGAGATAATCGATGTCTTCCGGCTTCAGGTTCGCATCGGCGAGCGCCATTTTCATCGCCTCGCGCGGACCTTCGACCTCGGGCTTCACCATGTCTTTGGCGTCCGAGCTCATGCCATAGCCGGTCAGCTCTGCCAGGATGGTAGCTCCGCGCGCCTTGGCGTGCTCATAGGATTCCAGCACCAGAATGCCGGCACCTTCACCGAGCACAGTGCCGTTGCGGTTCTTCGAGAATGGGAAACAGCCTTCCGGCGATAGCACGTGCAGCGCCTGCCAAGCCTTCATTGTCCCATATGTAATCACGCTTTCTGAAGCGCCGGCGATCGCAACATCAACGACACCGTTACGGATGTAGTCGCGCGCTAGGCCGATCGCGTGCGTCGCGGTCGAACATGCCGAACACGTAGCGAAGGTTGGTCCCTTGACGCCATACTCGATGCCGATATGCGCCGACGCCGACGAACCGATGATCCGCAGCAGTGTCAGCGGGTGCGTCGCCTTCTTGTTGGCGATGAACAAGTCCCGATACGCCTGCTCGAACGTGACCAACCCGCCAGCGCCCGATCCGACGATGCAGGCTGCACGATAAGGGTTGGGCAATGGACCTTCGAGACCTGCCATCTGCATGGCTTCGTCCGCTGCTGCCGCGGCGAACCACGAGTAGCGATCGGCCATCGTTATCAGCTTGTCACGCTTGAAGTGTTTCAAGCGCACCTTGGGCTCGAAATTCTTGATCTGCGCTGCGATCAGGATCTTTAGGTCTTCCAGCGGGAAACCGGATACCGGTCCTACACCGACGCGACCCTCTTTCATGCTGTCCCAAAATTCTGGGACATTCGCACCAATGGGCGTGACGAGGCCCATGCCGGTCACTACGACGCGGCGCGCCGGATTCACTTCTGTCATTTTTCACGCACTTTCAAAGTTACAAAGAGCCCGGGCTTTGGATATCGCGCCCCGGACCAGTGCCTCGAAACTTACGCCTTGGCGGCGGCGGCACCGGCATTGGTTGCCATCAAAGCCTTGACCCGATCGACCACTGAACCCACGGTCTTGAAGTCGGAAGCTTCTTCATTGGCGTTGTATGGAATCTCCACGCCGAAAGAATCCTCGATATCGAATACGATCATCGCAAGATCGAGTGACTCGATCTTAAGGTCGGTCAAGGCCGTCCCCATGCCGATATCGTCTCGCGGCTCTTTCATATGCTTCTTGAGAATGTCGATAATCTTGGTCGCGACGTCGTCCATTTTTCACTCTTCCGTTTGACTTAGCCGGCGCATTGAGCCCGATACTGGTCAACGCCTTCCTTAATCCAGCGCAACCATCATAACAAGCTATCGAAGACGAAGACCGTAAACGGCGAAACAACCGTCCTGCACTTCGTGATACTCGGGTGTTCAGCAAAAAGCATGCCGAAGCCCCAGTTGTCGACCACACAACGATGCTTCTGGAGAAAAAACCACACTGGCCACATTAGCCTTAGGCATGGTTTACTGCGTTATGGTCAAGTTAGGACTGAGATTTATCGACGCACGCTCGATCCATAAAAACACTGTTGCAATAAAAAACAAAGCAACGTCGGTGCCGGGAGGAGAAGATCAGCAATGAATTCGGGACAATCGAAAGTATCGGGAGCAGTGGTGCCAACAATTTCTCCGTGGCTCAACTGTTATCCGCCGGGCGTGGACTGGCATATGTCCTTCACTTCCGATCCACTGTATCGGTTGCTGGACTTGGCCGTTGCCAGATACGGCACCGCAACAGCCACAAATTTTCTTGGTAAAACAATGACCTACAGCGAGATTGGCCGGCTGGTCGATCGCGCAACTGCGGGTTTACAAGCGCAAGGCATCGGCCGGGGCTCCAAGGTCGGGCTGTTCCTTCCCAACACGCCCACATACATCATCTATTATTTCGCGATCCTTCGGACCGGCGCGACCGTCGTCAACTTCAACCCGCTTTATAGTCATGAAGAGCTTATTTTCCAGGTTGCGGACAGCCAAACCGACCTGATGATCACGCTGGACCTCGTGGCTTTGTTCAGCAAGATCGAAAAACTGCTCGTCGAGGGTCATCTGAAACGCGCGCTGGTGTGTTCCTTCTCAGGCCTGCTTCCCGCGTCCAAGTCGATCCTTTTCCGCCTCTTCAAGTCGAAAGAAATCGCGCATCCGGCAAAGTCCGCTGTCGCCGATAAGATCCTTTCCGACGAAACGCTGCTGGCCAATGACGGCGCCTACAAGAAGGTTGCGATCAGTCCAACCGAGGATGTCGCTGTACTGCAGTACACCGGGGGAACGACGGGCACGCCTAAAGGCGCAATGCTGACACATTACAACCTGTCGGCCAACATGCAGCAAATCATGGCGTGGTGCGGCGGGCTGGAGCCGACCAAGGAAAAGATCATCGGCATCCTGCCATTTTTCCACGTCTTCGCGATGACCGGCGTCATGAACCTTAGCGTGGCGACCGCCGCAGAAATCATCATGATGCCGCGCTTCGTGTTGAACGACGCGTTGAAGCTGATCGCGGCGACCAAGCCGACGATCATGCCGGCCGTTCCGACCGTACTCAACGCGATGCTGAACCATCCGAAAATATCGACATTCGACTTGTCTTCGCTGAAGTTTTGTCTATCCGGTGGCGCACCTTTGCCGATCGAGGTCAAACGCGGTTTCGAGGAGTTGACCGGGTGCAAGGTCGTCGAAGCCTACGGGCTATCTGAGACGTCGCCCGGCGCGACCTTCAACCCGTTCGATGGTCCGGTAAAAAGCGGCTCGATCGGACAACCACTGCCGGGCACGACGATCTCCATTCGCGCGGTCGATGATCCCTCAAAGGAGATGCCGCTGGGGCAGGAGGGCGAGATCTGCATCAAGGGCCCGCAAGTGATGAAAGGCTATTGGAACAAGGCCGAGGAGACCACCAACGCATTCTTTGACGGCTTTTTCCGCACTGGCGACGTCGGCAAAATGGACGAGGACGGCTTTATTTTCATCACCGACCGGATCAAGGACATGATCATCTGTTCCGGTTTCAAAGTATTCCCGCGCCACCTCGAAGAGAAAATCTACCAGCACCCAGCCGTCGAGGAAGTAACCGTCATCGGCATCAAGGATAGCTACCGTGGCGAAGCACCGAAAGCCTTTATCAAGCTCAAGGCCGGCATGACGGCCACCGGTGCCGACATTCTGGCGTTTCTAGAACCAAAGCTCTCGAAGCTCGAAATGCCCTCACAGATCGAGTTCCGCGATAGCTTGCCGAAAACCATGATCGGCAAGCTATCCAAGAAGGAACTGAAGCAGGAGGAGGCCTTGCGCCAGCGCGGGTAATGACAAAAGACGTGGCGAAAACCGATGCGCCAGGACCAAGCGGCGCCGACGGCGGCGAGTCGCAAGACGACGCAATTTTCAGCATTGGCGATCTGGCGGCAGAGTTCGAGATCACCACCCGGGCAATCCGCTTTTACGAGGCGCGAGGTTTATTGCGACCATTGCGCCGCGGCACGACGCGCAGCTTTACGCGCCGCGATCGAGCACGCCTAAAACTAATCCTGCGCGGCAAGAACCTCGGCTTTACCCTCGAGGATATTGCCGAGTATCTTTCACTCTACGACACCGACCCGACGCAAGTTACTCAAACGCGATTGCTGCTCGATCGGGTCGAAGCCCACATTGCCGATCTCAATAGCAAGCGCGCCGATCTCGATCGTACGTTGGATGATTTGAAAGTCATACGCGCGCAGTGCAAGCGCCATCTCGCTCGCCCTACGTAAAGGTGTTGGCGGCACTGTACGATTAGATCGGATTGGTCCAGATGGTGTGCATCACACCGGCCCATAAGAAACCGAGGAAACGACAATGGCCAACGACAAGCTTTTTCCCACAACCGTAGCTGGTAGCCTGCCCAAACCTGCTTGGCTGGCCGAGCCTGAAAAGTTGTGGCCGGCCTGGCGATCATCCGGCGCCGAGCTCAAAGCCGCCAAGCGCGACGCGGCGTTGATCTGGCTCAAGGAACAGGAAGACGCTGGCATCGACATCGTCTCGGATGGCGAGCAATTCCGCATCCACTTCGTGCACGGCTTCCTCGAGCATCTAGGTGGTATCGACTGGGCCAAAAAGACGATCATGGGTATTCGCAACAACCGCTACGACGCGGAAGTGCCGACGGTAACCGGGCCGATCACCCGAGCGGGCTCGGTGCAAACCGACGATGTCCGCTTCACGCGCGCGCACACCAACCATAAATTGAAATTCACGCTGCCAGGTCCGATGACGATTTGCGATACCATTGCCGACGCTCACTACGGCCGCCGCGCCGACATGGCGATGGCCTTCGCCAAGGTTTTGAACGATGAAGCGCGCGAGATCGAAGCCCTCGGCGCCGACGTCATCCAGTTCGATGAACCGGCTTTCAACGTGTTCACCGACGAAGTTAAGGAATGGGGGGTCGCCGCTCTCGAAGCCGCAGCCGCCGGCCTCAAGTGCAAGACCGCCGTACACATTTGCTACGGCTATGGCATCGAGGCGAACAACAAGTGGAAGGCGACGCTCGGCTCCGAATGGCGTCAGTACGACGAAATCTTCCCGGCTTTGAACGCCAGCCGGATCAACCAGGTATCGCTTGAGTGCCAAGGATCGAAGGTCCCGATTTCGCTTATCGGCCATCTCAAGGACAAGACCATTCTCGTCGGCTCCATCGACGTCGCCAATAAGGCCATCGAAACACCTGAAGCAGTGGCAGCAATTCTCACCGAAGCCCTGAAGTACGCTGATGCTGAGCGCATCCAGGCCTGCACGAATTGCGGGTTGGCGCCGTTGTCACGCGAGGTCGCGGTTGGCAAACTCAAGGCGCTCGGCGCGGGCGCAAAGCTGATGCGCGCAAAGATGTAAACCCAGATGAGGGGGGCGTGTGCGTTGCCTGTTTCGACGACGCACATCCCTCGCTCACGCCGCATCGCTATCGGATAATGACCCACCGTTTCCAGGCCATTCCGGAGCCATCTGCCAATTCACTTATCGAGCGTCCGCACGTAGGCGATGATTTTCAGCATCTCGTCTTGCGTGACTTCCCGCGTTGAGAAAGGCTGCATTGCGCCTTTGGCTCCGCCATAGATGATCGAGAACATGCCCGGATCGGTTAATGTTTGCGGGTAGTTGAAATCCTTACCGATAAGTTGAGGGCCCATGCGTCCGGAGCCATCTGAGTTGTGACAGGCCTGGCACCATTGCTCGTATAACTCTTTGCCTTCAGCCGTCGCCTTGGCGTCACCACGGTAGGGATTGTTGCCGGTCGCCTTGAAGTCCTTCAGTTGCGGTGTTTCAGTTTCGCCGGCCTTGAGCGGAAATTCCATCTTTGAGCCATCGAACGGGCTCTTGAAATCGGCAACGCCGGCGATCGCAGCGGCCGCGAACGTTCCAAGTAATGCGCAGCCAAGCGCTATCGCGAAGCGTGTATGTTTTGCCATGCCAATCCTATTCGACATCAATTTTGGACGCACTCATCACACGCGAGCCGCCGCAAGCCAACGGATGCCGGTATCGCCGGCACCCATCAGTCTCGATCGATCAATTCGCCTTGGCGATTTCAGCACCAGCTGGCACCTTGTCGGCTGGCATTATGCGCCACAGCGCGCCCGGCGGATTGGTGTTCGGGCCGCGATCTTCCGTATAAAAGCACACGCAGTTGGTCGCGAGGACATAGCCGTCTTCATCGACGTTGCCAGCCGTGAACTGCAGCGACGTCTGCAACAGCTCCTGCATCTGCCACTTCTTTTCGCCCGCATCCCATCCGGTTGCAAACAACCGGCCTGAGCACCAATCGCCGGCAAGGTAGACTTTATCCATGCCGGCGTAGTTGGCGACGCCCAGTCCTTGGACCGAACAACCCCAGCCATCCTTCGACTTCGGACCACCGGGATACGGCTCCTGATGCGGATATTCAGCGATCGGCAAGACACCTACGATCGGGCACTTTTCACCAGGCCCTGTCGTTGGATGGCAATGCGATCCCTGGTTATGCTTCCAACCGTAGTTCTCGCCGCCTTTCGATGCGGCCGGTTGCCAGTTGATTTCTTCCCAATGGTTCTGCCCGACATCGGCGATGAATAGATCACCTGACTTCTTGTCGAAGTGGAACATGTAGGGGTTGCGCAGACCATACGCCCAAATTTCCGGACGTGAGCCGATCTTGATCTGCGAAAAGCCTTGCTCGGTAATACCGAACAGCGACATCAACTGAGGCTTATCGGCCTTGGCGAACGGATTGTCCTTCGGCACGGCGTATGCCACGTCGTCGGGGGTATCGACGTCGATGCGGAGCAACTTGCCCCACAACACATCCATGCGCTGGCCGGCATCGAGCGGATCGCCTTCCCAGCCGGCATCACCTTTGCCGATGTAGAGTTTACCGTCCGGGCCGAACGTGATCATACCGCCGTAGTGGTTGTAGTAGGGTTGCGGAATGTTCATCAGCACTTTCGATGTCTTGACGAGTTGCTCCTTGGTGATCCGGTTCGGGCTCGCCGGATCGACCGTAAAGCGCACCACCAGCGATGCACCGTTGAACGGCAGCGATGCGTAGTGAACGAACACGTAGCCATTCTCTTTGAACTTCGGATGCAGCGCGATCGACCACAATCCTTGTTCGACGAAGCCGGTCTGCACGTCTGATCCGAGTGGATTGAAGTTCGTCAAGTCGAGGAACGGCTCGGGCTGAACCTTGCCGTCTTTACCAACGATCCGGACACGGCCTACGCGTTCGGTCACGAATATCCGCCCGGTTCCGTCGTTGGCGGCAGTAACGCCCGTCGGATCGCGCAATCCGTCGGCGACTTTTACCAAGGCGAGCTTGGGTACGCCGGGAACTTTACCCCCGGGCTTGGCAACTTCTGCAGGTGTCGAAGGAACTTGCTGGGCGATACTGGTAGTCGCGACGATGGCGCTAGCGGCCATGGTCGCAGCGATGATGAATACTCTCATCCACTGACACTCCCTAGCTTTTATCCGGCATATTGGGGCTCCCCGCTTGCCCATGCCGTACGCCACGCTATGCCTCGACAAACCGGAGTGCAAGGAAAGTGCGCTGCATATTTAAGCAGCCGTTCCGCGCAAAATTGCATAGGATCAGTGCGTCTACTGACCACGAACGGAGAGGTATGATGGCAATTCGCTCGACATCCGGTGGCTGGGGCTCCGTCGCGCGGGCGCTGCACTGGCTTTCGGCGGTGCTCATTCTCTTCGGATTGACGCACGGCTACTGGATGGCGAACATCTTGCAGCCGCGCCAGATACGGCTGCCGCAGTACGCTTGGCATTCCACGATCTTTCTTTATTTCGGACTACTGCTATTGCTTCGCATCGTCTGGCGTCTGCAAGATCGCGGGCCCGATGACCCGGCCGGCAGCGCCACTTGGGAAAAGGCCGCCGCCCATGCAGGCCATCTCCTGCTCTACGGCTTGATGATCTGGCTATTGATCACCGGCTACATGAACTGGAGTGCCTTTCCCGCACGCTTTGACCCGCAACGTGCGGCGGACGTCAAACTGTTTGTGTTCGGCGTCGAGGTGCCGGCACTCCACACCACACGCGATTTGGATACCTTCGGCTTCTGGGAACACAGCCATATGTACGCGTCGTGGGCGATGGCGGCACTTGTGATGGTTCACGTGGCGGCCGCCCTGCGCCACCACTTCGTCAAAGGCAACAACGTCATGCGTCGCATGTGGTCCGGGGGGACCACATAACCTTAAGCCCGCGCGGACGATTTGCTGAGGTGCGTGGCCGAACTACCATTGTCCCGCACCCGACTTTGCCTTATGGCCCGCGCGGTTGCCTAGCGCTTAAGCACGCCAGGCCAAGATGCAAAAAAATTGAGCGGCGGGAACGTTTGAATGGAACAGCTTCAACAGGGCGCGGACGTATTCTTCTTGCTGATGGGCGCGATCCTCGTGTTTTCGATGCACGGCGGGTTCGCGTTTCTCGAAGTCGGCACCGTGCGCCACAAGAACCAAGTCAATGCGCTGGTCAAAATCCTTGTCGATTTTGCAATCTCGACAATTGCGTACTTCGCGGTCGGCTACTTCATCGCGTACGGCATCCATTTCTACGTCAGCGCCGAGGTGATTGCCGGCGGCGCCAAGCCATTCGATCCGCAAGGCGCGAGCCTCGTAAAGTTCTTCTTCCTATGTACGTTCGCCGCGGCTGTTCCAGCGATCGTATCCGGCGGCATCGCCGAGCGCGCACGGTTCGGTTCCCAATGCATCGCAACGGCCCTCCTCGTCGGCCTCGCCTATCCGATCATGGAGGGCGTTTTCTGGAACAAGAACTTCGGCCTCCAGGAAAATTTCTTCGTTGGCGTTCTGGGCGCCGAGTTCAAAGACTTTGCCGGCTCGATCGTGGTGCATGCTTTCGGCGGCTGGGCAGCGTTGGCGGCAATCCTCGTACTCGGGCCACGCATCGGCCGCTACGATGGCGCCCGTCCACATGCGACGCCGCCTTCATCGCTGCCGTGGCTCGCGATGGGCTCGTGGATGCTGTGCATCGGCTGGTTCGGCTTCAACGTGATGAGCGCACAGAGCTTGAAATCGGTTTCCGGGCTGGTCGCCGTCAACTCGCTGCTCGCCATGTGCGGTGGCATTCTGGCCGCGCTGTTCACTGGCCGGAACGACCCAGGATTCGTGCATAACGGCGCGCTCGCGGGCCTTGTCGCGGTGTGCGCTGGCTCCGACATCATGCACCCGATCGGCAGTTTCGTTGTTGGCAGCGTTGCGGGCTTCATCTTCGTGCAGATGTTCCAGGTTTCCACCGAGAAGTGGAAGATCGACGACGTGCTCGGCGTGTGGGCACTGCACGGCCTATGCGGGTTATGGGGCGGCATAGCTTGCGGCATTTTCGGACTGAAGGAGTTCGGCGGCGCGGGCGGTGTCACGTTCGCCTCCCAGTTCGCCGGCAGTTGCTTAGGCGCCGGCTTCGGTCTTGCCGCCGGATATCTGATCTACAGCGCAATTGACCGCTTGGCCGGCCTGCGCCTTGATCCGGAAAGCGAGCGCCTGGGCGCCGACATCGCCATCCACAACATCAGTGCCAATCCGGAGTCAGACTTGCGGAGGTGAGCGATCGCTTTTTGTCGCGGGCACTCACTCGGCCGCCGCCTTGTCCTCGTTGACCTCCTTGGCGAGGAAACCACCGCTCTGCCGCGCCCACAGGTCGGCATAGAGGCCGCCGCGTGCGATCAGCTCGGCGTGGCTGCCGTCCTCGACGATCCACCCCTTATCGAGAATGATCAGCCGATCCATGGCAGCGATCGTCGACAGCCGATGCGCAATCGCGATCACCGTCTTGCCGGCCATCAGGTTCTGAAACTGATCCTGGATCGCGGCTTCCACTTCGCTATCGAGCGCGCTCGTCGCCTCGTCGAGGATGAGGATCGGCGCATCCTTCAGCAACACGCGCGCAATCGCGATCCGCTGGCGTTGACCACCGGACAACTTGACACCGCGCTCCCCAACGTGTGCCGCATATCCCTTGCGGCCCTTCAGATCTTCGAGCCCTAGGATGAACTCGTGTGCCTGTGCGCGCTTGGCCGCCGCGATCGCCGCCGCTTCGCCAGCTTCGGGACGCCCGTACAAAATGTTGTCGAGCACCGATCGATGCAGCAGTGACGTGTCTTGCGTTACCATCCCGACGTTCGCGCGCAGGGTATCTTGGCGCACGCCGGCGATATCGTGGCCATCGATGAGAATGCGGCCGCCTTCAAGGTCGTAAAACCGCAGTAGCAAATTGACCATCGTTGACTTGCCGGCACCAGAACGTCCGACTAACCCGACCTTTTCGCCGGGCTTGATGGTGAGCGACATGTTCGTGATGACGCTGCCGCGCACGCTTTCCAAACGCAGCACTCGGCCATAATGGAACGCAACATTCTCGAAGCGGATCTCTCCCTTCGGCACGACGAGCGCGGGCGCTTGCGGCTTATCGATCACGTCGAGCGGTCGAGAGATCGCCATCATACTTTCCTGCACCACGCCGATGTTGTCGAAGATGCCGGCGAGCGTCCACATGAACCAGCCGGACATGTTCATCAGCCGGATGATGAGGCCGGTGACGAGCGCGATCGCGCCGATCGTAACCATACCCTTCGACCACAACCAGATCGCCAGCCACGTGGTGCCGACCAGCACGAAGCCGTTCAAAATCCACAGCACCACTTCCATCAAGGAGTTGAGCCGCAGTTGTTGTTTATACCGGTCGAGAAATTCACTGAAGGCGCCGCGCGCGTACTCGTCCTCACGCTCGGTGTGGGCGAACAGTTTCACGGTTGCCATGTTGGTGTAGCTATCGACAATGCGCCCGGTCAGCATCGAGCGCGCCTCCGACATCTCAGCCGATCGCTTCTCGATACGAGGCACGAAATAAGTGAGCGCGACGATGTAGCCGGCGAGCCAGATCAGCAGCGGAATCGTCAGGCGCCAATCGGCCTGAAAGAACAGCAACAGCGCGCCCACCCAATGGACGACGACCCACACGACGACATCGCACACGTTGGCTGCAACATCGCGAACGGCGGGGCCGACCTGGATCACGCGGGTGGCGACCCGGCCGGCAAAGTCGTTCTGGAAGAATCCAAGGCTCTGACGCAACACGTAGCGATGCGCGAGCCAGCGCGTGCGGATGTTCACCGGCCCTTGGATCAACTGCTGCTTCAACAGATCGGCGATCGCCGACATGACCGGGCGCAGGATCAGCGCCAGCGCCGTCATGAAGAGCAGCTCTCCGGCGTGATCCGCGAAAAATGTCTCCGGTGTTTTGGCGTCCTTCATCAAATCGACGATGCGGGCAACGAACGCCATCACCGCGACTTCGAGTGCCGCCAGAATGAGCGTTGCCGTCGTGAGCAATGCGAACGCCCACCATACCGGACCAAGGTAGTACCAGAAGAACGGCACGAGCTTGTCCGGCGGGCGGGTGATGGGCTCATCGCGCGCGAACGGATCGATGCGCGTTTCAAACCAAATGAATATACGCTCCAGCATGGCAATAACCTTAGAACATTTTTCAACAATTCCGTCACCTTGGGTGTTGTTGGCCTGGACATTGATCTCACTCAATGCAGACAACAAAACGAGTGCTATCTCCGCTTGAGCGCGGAGGCACCGGACCAGCATTTGTTCAATGATTGAGTGTCAGGTACCTTGTGAACGCGACGAAACCATGACCGAAGAAATTGCCAATGAAACCTGACCTCGCTTCCCTCATGCCAATCGACGCATCGACCATTGATGCCGACAAAGCCGCGGCCCGCGCGTGGTTTGAGCGCTTACGCGATGACATCCTTGCAGCCTTCGAAAAGGTCGAGGACGATCTGCCGGCGGGCGCTGAAGGTCGTGACCAATCCCCCGGCCGGTTCAAACGCACGCCTTGGGAGCGCACCGATCATTCGGGAACTAAAGGTGGTGGCGGCGTAATGAGTATGATGGCTGGCCGGGTATTCGAAAAGGTTGGCGTGCATACTTCGACGGTGCACGGCGAGTTTGCGCCTGAGTTCCGCAAACAGATCCCAGGCGCCGATGAAGATCCGCGGTTCTGGGCGTCGGGCATTTCGTTGATCGCCCATCCGTGCAATCCGAATGTACCGGCGGTGCATATGAACACACGCATGGTGGTGACGACAAAGTGGTGGATGGGTGGTGGCGCCGATCTGACGCCCGTCCTCGACAAGCGCCGCACGCAGGATGATGCGGATGCGGTGAGATTTCATTCGGCGATGCGGACGCCCTGCGACGCACACGCGATTGCCGATTATGATCGTTACAAGAAATGGTGCGACGAGTATTTCTATCTACCGCATCGCAATGAAATGCGCGGCATCGGCGGTATTTTCTACGATTATCTCTCACCCTCTCCAAACGATGGCGGGTTCGCAGCGTCGCTCGCATTTACTAAAAACGTCGGGCGGGCTTTCCACGACGTATATCCCGAACTGGTACGAAAAAACTTCGCAACGAAGTTCACCTCAGCCCAGCGCGAGGAGCAGTTGATCCGCCGTGGCCGCTACGTCGAGTTCAACCTGCTCTACGATCGCGGCACGATCTTCGGGCTGAAGACCGGCGGCAATGTCGCGTCGATCCTGTCGAGCATGCCACCCGTGGTGAAGTGGCCTTGAGAGAAGGAGTATCGCAATCACGGGGATCGCCGACCACCCCCTTGACAACCATACGACCACTGGCGCAACACTCGCGTCACGGGACCACAAGCGGCCGTCCCGTCAGGCTCCAGTTGCGCTAACACGCAGCCTCGCCCAAGCGCCGCGCCATCCCGGTCCTCGGAAGGCGCCAGCCATGGGTTCTTTTTCAATATCACCAACAGAACTTTACAAGCTCATCGGAACAGCCGATGCGCCGCTGATCTTCGACGTCTGCAAGTGCGAAGATTACGACACGCTTGCCAGCATGCTGCCAACCGCGCGTTGGCGCGATCACCAGCGCACGGCCGAATGGATTTCTGAAATCGCGCACGGCCAGAGGGTCGTCGTTGTTTGCGTCAAGGGCATGAAGGTCAGCCAAGCTGCGGCAGCCGAGCTTCGTCTTCGCGGCGTCGATGCTTGCATTCTTGAGGGCGGCAATCTCGCTTGGGAAAAAGCCGGATTACCGACTGTGCTTAAGATACGCGGCCTTGGCAATCGCGAGGGCAAAGCATCGCGTTGGGTGACCCGCGTTCGCCCGAAGATCGATCGCATCGCCTGCCCTTGGCTGATCAGCCGCTTCCTCGATCCAGCCGCGCGCTTCTTCTTCGTCAATCCGGATCAGGTCGCGAACGCGGCCATCGAACTGGACGCAATCCCTTATGACATCGATGGCGTCGAACTCACGCACCGTGGTGATACCTGCTCGTTCGATACCATCATCACGGAATTTGGCATCAAGGACCCGAGCCTCGACCGGGTCGCCCGCATCGTTCGCGGGGCAGATACCGCGCGCCTTGATCTAGAGCCGGAAGCGGCTGGTCTGCTAGCCATCTCGCTTGGGATCTCACATATGGCGGGCCCGGATGATGCCATCGCGCTGGAACGCGGGCTGGCCGTCTATGATGCGCTCTACTCCTGGGCTAGGTTTGCCGCTGGGGAAACCCACAACTGGCCGTCGCCGAAGAAGCCCGCCTGAGGATCAAAGATAATGCAACGGGAAGTTATTGCCGGCACGACGACGCCGCATCCGGCGTTTGCGGAAGCGCTTTCGGTTTGGCTCAAGATTGGGTTGCTTTCATTTGGCGGTCCGGCCGGACAAATCGCGCTGATGCACCGCGTGCTCGTCGATGAAAAAAAGTGGATCGACGAGCCGCGCTATTTGTCGGCGCTAAACTTCTGCATGCTGTTGCCTGGCCCCGAAGCAATGCAATTGGCAACCTACGTCGGTTGGCGATTGCATGGCCTGAGGGGCGGATTGGCGGCCGGACTGCTGTTCGTGTTGCCCGGCGCGTTCGTCGTGCTCGCTCTGTCGATGGCATATGCCGCCTTCGGCAAATTGCCGATTGCCGAAGCGCTGTTCATCGGTGTTAAAGCCGCAGTGTTGGCGATCGTTGTCGAGGCATTGTTGCGCGTCGCAAAACGCGCGCTCAAAGGCAACGTCGATTGGATGATCGCTGGCCTGGCGTTCGTTGCGATTTTTGCATTGCAAGTGCCGTTCCCAATCATAGTGCTGGCGGCTGCCCTGTTCGGCTTCTGGCGCGGGTTCGGCTTGAAGGCGACACTACCGCCAAGCACTATCGTGGGCGTCCCAGCGAGCCAAACGGTACGTACCGTCGCGATATGGCTCGCGATATGGATCTTGCCGCTACTCGGCATCGCAGCGATCTTCGGCGGCGATCACGTGCTGTCCAAGCTTGCGCTGTTCTTCTCCAAACTCGCCATGGTGACGTTCGGCGGCGCCTACGCGGTGCTCGCCTACATGGCGCAGGACGTCGTGCAAACCTACGGCTGGTTGACGCCCGGCGAGATGCTCGATGCCCTCGGATTGGCCGAGACAACACCCGGACCGCTGATCTTGGTGACCGAATTCGTCGGCTACCTAGCGGCTCATCGCTTCGGTGGCGGCTCGGCTATCGCCATGGGAACGCTCGGCGCGATCGTCACGCTTTGGGCGACATTCGCGCCGTGTTTCCTGTGGATCTTCGCTGGTGCGCCATATCTCGAAAGGCTGAACAATGAGCCTCGGCTGAAGTCCGCGCTGTCAGCCGTAACCGCCGCCGTCGTCGGCGTGATTTTGAACCTCACCGTGTGGTTTGCGCTGAACGTGCTGTTCGCCAAAGTCAGCACCGTCGATGCCGGTCCACTGCACTTGCAGCTGCCGGAGTTGGGCTCGGCCAATTTGCGCACGTTCGTTCTGTCGGCATTGGCGTTCGCACTGCTGTTCGCGCTTCACCGCGGCATCATCACGACGCTCGCGATTTGCGGTGGCCTCGCCGTGCTGTGGCACTTTGCAGTGTAAAAACTACAGCCAGCCTTTTCGGCGGAAATAGACGAACGGCACAACCGCCGAAAGAACCATCCCGCCGAGCGCCATCGGATAGCCCAAGAGAAACTCCAGTTCCGGGATATGCTTGAAGTTCATGCCGTAGATCGAGGCGATCAAGGTCGGCGGCATGAGCATGACGGATGCGACAGTGAAGAGCTTGATGATCTGGTTCTGTTCGGTCGAAATCATGCCAAGCGTCGCATCCAGCAAAAACGCGACCCGCTGCGACAGGAACCGCATGTGCTCCATGAGCGAGCTGACATCGCGATGCGCAACCTCGATTCGAGTCTGGATCCACGCATCATCCTTACGCTCTTTCGCGGCATGCATAAAATAAGTCAGCATCCGATCGATCGACAACGCGCTTTCCTGAGCCCGGGCGTTGGTGTCGCCCTGCTTGCCGACCGCTTTGAGGATTGCATCGAGGCGTCGCGTTCGCGTCTGCTGCCCGCCCTTTATATCGAAGATGATCGGCGCAGTACGGTCGACGTCGTCTTGTATACGCTCGATCAGATCCGCTTCGCGATGAATGATCGATTCGATCAGGCCGATCATGATGCCGGGTGCACTATCACATGCCAGATCGCCTTTTTCGACGCGCTGCAAGAATAGAGGGAAAGCCTTGGGCTCGGCATAACGCACCGTCACGAGGCGCGAGCCTGCAAGAATGAACGTCAACGCCGTGGTCAAGGGGACCGCCGATTCGACGTTGTACACGATGAATGCTGTGAGGAAGTGGGCGCCGTTTTCTTGATAGAGCCGGTTCGATGCCTCGATCTCTCGCATTTCCGCCCGCGTAGGTACGGAAATTCCCAACGCAGCCTCGACAAATGCATCCTCTTCAACCGTCGGATTGAGCAAATCGATCCAGACCGTCGCCTCGGTGATCGGCAGCATGCCGTCCCGTTTGACAAGGCCCGCACCCTGATGATCGTAGGTCATAAGCATCGACAGGTGTTCCCCGGCTTTAGATTTGGCGGTACAATGTATCTCGTTTCCCCGTGGCTTAGATACACGAACAATAACAATCTGACACCACTATCGAACAGCGTGGATACTTCAACGCCGGTTCGAAGCAGGAGCGGCGTGCAATGACGAGCCCATTTCACAAAATCGACGTCTCAGTAAGCGGCACTGGCGTCACGCTGGAACAAAGCCCTCTCGGCGGGCCGGTTGTTCGCCTGCAAAACGAGTTTGGCACGGCGATCATCGCACAACAGGGTGCCCAGTTGATGAGCTGGACGCCCAAGGGACACGCCCCCGTTATCTGGATGTCGCCGGTGGAGCGGTTAGCCAACCCACCGGAAAAGCCCAAACCGGTGCGTGGCGGCACGCCGGTGTGTTGGCCTTGGTTTGGACCGCACCCAATGGACCCGAATAAGCCTGCACACGGGTTCGTGCGCACGCGGCAATGGAGCGTCGATCAGGCCGAACGCTCGGAGCATGAGCTTCGTGTGACCCTGTCCACGTCGACCACCGGTGCTGATAAGACCCTATGGGCAAACGAAGCATCGGTCGCACTGACGATAACCTTAGGCGAAGCCCTGACGCTGGCTTTGACCACGCACAATACCGGCACCAAACCATTCGCGTTGTCGCAAGCCCTGCACACCTATTTTGCGGTGAGCGATATCTCGAACGTATCGGTCGAGGGGTTGGCCAAACAAACGTATATCGACAAGCTCGATGCCAACGCCCGCAAACAACAGACCGGGGCAATCCAATTTTCCGCCGAAGTCGATCGCATTTATGACGTGCATCAAGGCTTGGCGACGATCGTCGATACGGGGCTCAGGCGACGCATCGAGATCAACAAGACCGGCAGCCGATCGACTGTGGTTTGGAACCCTTGGATCGAGAAGTGCAATCGGTTAGCCGACATGGGGCCCAACGGATATCGCGGCATGGTTTGCGTGGAAACCTGCAACGCTGGCAACGACGTTGTCGATATCGCAGCTGCCGCGCGCCATACGATTTCCGCAACGTATCGCGTTGCCAACCTGTAAGCCTCCTGAAGGACCAGAGGTTGATTGTCGCTTAGCCTCAATGGTGCCTTAACCTTCATCAACGCTAATTCGATCGGTTTGGTCTGCTACTTCGGGAACTTTCGAATGCGTTTTATCGTGTCGCAACAGCGGTCGCGCGCGTCCGCGCTGGCGATGAGCCTTGTAGCGTTCGCCGCTATTCTGCCGGCGGCGGCGGCAATCGCGCGCAACGCGGTGGCGCAAGAATCGGCCGGTGACAAGCTGGCAGCGCTCAATCCTGACCAGCGCCGCCTCTACGACAGCTACCGTATGGCGCGACTTTCCTACGAAGCCCAACTCGATGGCTATTGGGCATCGGTCAACGAGAAGCGCGATGAGCGCAAACACAAGCGTGTCACCGGCCAATCGTACACGAGCCGCGATTACATTCTGACCCTACCGCCGAAATACAACGGGCCGGGCTTGCCCGATGCGATCGCCAAGATTGTCACGGAAGCCAAGCCGCCCGAGCCTGAGCGGCAACTCCCTGGCGTCGCCGATTTCCTGCAAAGCGCCAGGGATGCCTACAATTTCGTACCGGAAGCATCGACCGAGGTCGAATTCAAACGGCGTTATGCCGCCGAGGCGATGGCGATCGGGCTCACCAAAGATCAGGTCGTCAAGGTCTACGCGCTGGAGACCGGCGGCATCGGCACTTACGATATGCAGGCCGGGATCCACCCGCAGAAACGCACCGGCCGTCCCATTTCCTCAGCCCTGGGTTACGCGCAGCTTCTACACGCGAACTCCGTGAACGAGTTGGTGAAGCACGGTGCCGGGTTCATCAACCGGCTGGAAAGCATGGCGCGTACCCAGCTCAGCGCCAATCCGCGGCGGGCAATCGCGCTCAGAGCCAAGGCTGCCGTGGTGCGTGCGATGCACAAGGACGCCCGCAGCGTGCCCAACGAATGGGCCGATCACGTTCGTTTCGGCAGCACTCCGAAGGGTCTCGCGATCCACGCACTGAACCTCGATGCCGACATCGGACCATGGCTCCAGGTAATCAAGCTCAAAGGCTTGAAAGTAACCGCAGTCAACGAAGCCGGCCGCACTCAATTGAGCGGACCGGAGATCGAATTGATGAACCTTGCTGGTCCCCGTACCGGTCTCGAAATGCTGACCCCGGTGGCCCAAACCGTGCCGACGACGAACTTCTTCAGTCGTGGCGGCTATGAACGCAACTCGGTGATCCGGGATCGCAATGCGGCCGAACTCCTGATCGAGCTCGGCAAGCGCATGGAGTTCGGGTTACTAAAGCCAGGCTCGATTGAATTCGGCCAAGCATTCGACGCGGTTGCGAGGCACTAAGCAGCGTTCAATAGACTAGCGCACGCCGTCGTGAATGCCTGGGCGCCGCGCACGATGTCTTCGTCGCTGGTGTTTTCGGTCCAATGGTGACTGATGCCGCCGATCGAGGGCACGAACAGCATCCCAGCCGGCATCACCCTCGCCATCATCTGCGCATCGTGTCCAGCGCCGCTCGGCAGGCGCGTGTGACCGCCCGGAGCCAACGCTTCGGATGCCGCTTCGAGCGCTGCTTGGATCTTCGCATCCATCATCGCTGGATAACTCTTGCGCAACGTCTCGACCTCGACGCTGCAAGGGCCGGCTTTGTTTGCAGCGGCGACCAAGCCGATCAACGTGTCCTCCAGGCGCTTTAAGGTATCCTGGCCGGCGTCGCGGATCTGAAAGAGCATCTCGGCGCGGCCCGGAATGATGCTGGGTGCGCCCGGATCGAGCGTGATCCGGCCGGTGGTCCAGACACTGCGCGGGCCTGCAACATCGGGGAACCGCTTGGCAATCGCGCAGCATAACTCAGCCAACGCCACGCCTGCATCCTTTCGGATCGCCATTCGCGTGGTGCCCGCGTGGTTCTGCGCACCCGTGAACGTGATCTTGAATTGCCAAATGCCAACAATGCTAGTGACGATACCGAGTTTCAGATGGTTGGATTCAAGCCAGTCGCCCTGCTCGATATGTGCTTCGAGATAGCCGATATACTCATCTGGTTTGACGCGGCGCCGAGGTAGGCCCGCCAGTCCGGCTGCGGCGAGTGCGTCGCGCAATTTGCGGCCATCGGTGCGATCGATGGCTGCATCGACGTCGGCCTCGCTCAAGCCATCGACGAACGAGCGGCTACCGAGGAAATTGCCGAAGTGCCCCTCTTCGTCAAACCACACACCGACGTCGACACCCTTGCCGGCGAATGCTGGGTCAGCGTTGATCACGCGGGCGGCTTCGAGGCCATAAATCACACCCAGCGGGCCATCGAGCCAACCGGCGTAGTTCTGGCTTTCGAGATGCGATCCGGTGAGCAGCTTTCGCGTGCGACCGGGTGCCACGCCGTAAACGTTACCGATGCCATCAAAACTGGCTTCAAGCCCGGCTTCAGCCATGCGCCCGGCGAACCAGTGGCACGAGGCGTTGTGCTCTGGCGACAGCGAAGGGCGATGCACGCCGGTTTCATACCGGCCAAAATCACGCAACCGATTGAGATCCGAAAGCACGCGCACGCTATTGATGATCGACATGACGGTATCCAATTAGGAAATTGTGACACGCAAACCTAACAGATGTGCCGTCCAACGCCATGGCTTCCACTACCGCTGGTCGCGAACATTTGCATTACCCGGCGTTGCAGCTTGACGGCTGAGACCGCATACCTAAGCTTAAAGATCCAGACTGAGCAGGAGTTTACCGCATGTCGAGAGCACTTATTGCAGCACTCCTTCTGGCCGTGTCGACACCTATCTCAGGTGTTGCCAACGCGCAGATCACCTATCATCGCGGCAATACCGCCGACCCTGAAACGCTTGATCCGCACAAGACCTCGACCGTCTACGAAGCGCACGTGTTGCGCGACGTGTTCGAAGGCTTGGTGATCCATAATGGCCAGGGCGAAATCGTACCGGGAGCCGCCGAAAGCTGGACGATATCGAAGGACGCAACGGTCTATACGTTCAAGCTTCGCCCGAACGCCAAATGGTCGAATGGCGATCCGGTCAAAGCCTCCGATTTCCAGTTTGCTTATCGCCGTATCATGAACCCCGATACCGGTGCGAAGTACGCTAAAATTCTATTTGCGATCAAGAACGCGGAAGCTGCCAACAAGGGCAAGGCAAAACCCGACGAAATTGGCGTCAAGGCCGTAGATGACAAAACGCTCGAGATCACGTTGGAGCGGCCAACGCCTTATTTCCTCGAGCTGCTGGCCCACCAGACAGCACTTCCCCTGCACGAAGCGTCGGTTGCAAAGCACGGCACCAACTTCGTGAAGCCGGAGAATTGGGTTTCAAACGGTCCCTACGTGCTGAAAGAGTTTGTGCCGGGCTCACACATTCGGACCGCGAAGAATCCCAATTTCCACGACGCGGCCAACGTCAAGATTGACGCCGTCATGTTCTATCCGACCAAGGATACAGCCGCCGCGATCCGTCGTGTAGAGGCTGGCGAGCTGCAGTCGAACGATGATATTCCGGCTGACCAAATCAAGGCGTTGAAGGCGAAATTCGGCGATCAAATCAAGCTCGCACCGTTCCTCGGCACATATTACCTGGCGATCAACACTACGAAGCCGCCGTTCAACGACGTGCGCGTCCGCCAAGCACTATCCCTGGCGATCGATCGCGAGTTCCTAGCCGAGCAGATCTGGGGCAACACCATGGTTCCAGGGTATTCATTCGTGCCGCCGGGCATCAGCAGTTACGGCGAACCGGCCTATGCCGACTACAAGGAAATGACACCGGACGAACGTGAGGAGCAGGCCAAGATCCTGCTTGCCGAAGTCGGATATGGCCCTGGTAAAGAGACGCTGAAGGTCGAGATCCGCTTCAACATGACGGACAACAATCGAGCGACCGTCGTTGCCATTGCCGAACAATGGAAGAAGCTCGGCATCGAGACGACGCAAATTCATACTGATGCGAAGACCCACTTCGCCCACTTGCGCGACGGCGGCGACTTTGATGTCGCTCGTGCGGGCTGGATCGCCGATTACGCGGACCCGCAAAACTTCCTGTTCCTGCTGGAAAGCGATGCGATTGGTCTCAACTATGCCCGCTACAAGAACCCCGACTACGACGATCTGATGCGCCGAGCGGCTATCGAGACGGATGCCGATACGCGGAGCAAAGTGCTGCACGCCGCAGAGACGATTTTCATGCACGATTTGCCGTACATCCCGATCCTCTATTACGGCTCGAAGAACGTCGTGTCGAACAAGTTGCAGGGCTGGCAAACCAACCTGAAGGACGTTCACCCGACGAGATTTCTTTTCCTGACGAAGTGACAGTCGCGCACACTACCGGCTCAATGCGTACTCCCGGCTCAATGATTGTTCTCGCGCCGCAGCATCAGGTAACAGCGGCGCTTGAATTCGACCGGCGTTACGCGTGTCGATTTCGACCAGCCGTCGTGGCACTGCTCAATTGAAAGCGGGCGAGAACTGGGCAGGACAGTCGCCGGCACGGTCTGGCGGGGCGCGGTGATCACAGCGGGCGGAGGGTATAAATAGCGCGGCAAACTCGGCGTGCCGATCGCCCCTCCAGGCGTGCCCGAGTACCCAGGAATTGGCCGGGCATAGGGGTCGGATGGTATGCCGCCGGGCGACGGCACGTAGCGGCCGTCCCGGTCGTACTGGGCATGGCCATAACCGGCCGTTGCCGCGATGGCGGCAGCAGCGACAACGATCCGCACTGTGCTTCGAAGCATCATGGTAGTCACATTGGGTGTATTGGCCGAATGTTCAACGGTCTTCATGAACAATCACCCTCAACGCCAGCCGACGACCACCTTTGTCGACAGCCACCACACGACGCCCCCGAGCGCAATTGCACCGGCCACCGTTGCTATTTGCCGGGCGCGTCTTGCAAAGCGGCGCCATTTGAACTGGCCACGGCTCGCCTGAAAATGCTCGACCACGGGATCGACACCTGGCGCATCGAAAATCTTGGAATAGGGTCGCGGCAAAACTGCAAACGTCACATCTTGCAGCGTCGGGAACATCCGGTAGATGAGATCCTCGTCGAGATCGAGCGCACCCGCTTTCGCCGCCTCATCAGCCCAGCGCTCGGCAAACCGCCGGCCACCTGGCGTGTTGCGAACCAACAGCGTGCCCGCCGCGATCCGCAACATGTTGAGCGTTCCTCGCCGGCGATGATCGAACAGCATCGTCACGTCGGCGGTGGCGGTCTCGAATAGTTTCAGCGGCTGCCGCACGATCGCGTCGGCATCGAGATAGACCACATCGTGACTGGGAAAACGCTTCAAGGCGTTGGCGACAAACTCGGCTTTGATCCGCGTATTGGCTTCCCAACCACCGCGCACTTCATAGCGCTTCAAATAATGGTTCAAACCCAACGCTTCGAGCGACGCTTTCAACGTCAATATCTGAGGCAAGTAATTGGGTGTGTAGAACGCGCACACGACATAACGTTGCCCGCCGTCGAGCCAGCTATGTTCATCAGGCAATTGCGAACTTACGATCTGATCCACCTAAACCCTTGTCCCTTATTCGCGCCAATAGTCGGCGATCCAACGCGCTGGCTGAAACCGCCGTTGCGTCAGGTTGATGCGACGTCCCTGGCCAACACGCTTCTTGATCTCATGTTCGCCGCGCATGGCGCTCTCCGGTGTAATTGATCCGAAAAACACCAGGATTTTTCCATCCTTGGGTAGCTTGGGCGTCGAGAAGAAACGCTGGACGCGATTGCGGGGCAAACAGGCGTGCGAGAACGGCACGCACCACTCCGGCGGCCAGAACGCCACCTCGTCGGCAGCCTTGGTGAGGAAGTTCTGCTCTTTCGATGCGTAGGTCTGCCGGATCACCTCCGGCGGCGTGGCGTAAAACCGCTCCAGAATGTTGGCCTCACGGCCGATGCTCCAGCGAACGACCGACGAGTTGCCGTAGCCTAGGTGCGGATCCTTCCACTCCTTGATGATCAGGAAGCGCCCGGGATGAGTGAAGAACGGGTCGAGGCTGCCAATGATAACAAGATCGAGGTCGAGAAACAGCGTGAGACCCTGCAATGGGTTCTCAGGACCACCAAGTTGGCGCTGCATCAAACCAAGTTTCGGCCAGTACCGCCCGAGACTTGGATCGAAGCGGACTTCGTGCAGCGGCTTTACTTCCACCACGGGGCGAATGCCGGTTGGATCATCTGTCAGACAAACGAAGCGGATCGTCCATGTCGTATTCCGCTGCACCATGCCATATAAGCGGTTGACCCACTCCGGTCCGTAGCGCGTGCCCCACTTCATGCACACGACGTTGATGCACCGCGTCGCCTGCGCGCGCTCGAAATCGTCATCACTCGATGGTGGTGTCACGCTCAAGCTGGATCGGCTCTCGATTGCAGAAGTCCCGGCCGGACATAACGACATTCAGTTTAGCGCGACAAGCCCGGCACACACGCGGTCGAGTGAACCGATGATGCGCAAAAGTCACAACTCCGCAGATCAGCACAGGCGTTAGGAGCCGGTTAAGGCTCCGAACGTAGGCTCAAGCATCGATTGCCCCTTGAGATTGACCCCGCCATGAGCCGCACCGACAATTACTCGATCGACGACATTTGCATCCGCGGCACCGTCAAGGATAGCGACGTGCTCGGGTTGCGGCGCATGATCTATGGCCAGCCGGGGATCGCCGCGGGCGACGTTGAAACCTTGTTCCGGATCAACGAGTCGACGCACCTGCAGGATGCTTCATGGGCGCCATTCTTCATCGAAGTGGCGACCGATTTCGTGGTCAACGAAATGCCGCCCGCCGGCTATGTCACCGCCGCCAACGCCGGTTGGTTGATGGAGCGGATCGCAAAAGACGGCCGCATCGACAGCGCCACCGAACTGGAGCTACTCGTTGCAATCCTGGACAAAGCGCGGTGGGCGCCCGAGAGCCTTGCCCGTTTTGCATTGGAACAAGTCAAGCTTGCGGTGATCTTCGGCGATGGCCCGCTGCGCGGCGGGAAACGCCTTACCCCGGGCCAGATAACGCCAGATGAGGTTCACCTGATCCGCCGAGTACTTTATGCGTTCGGTGGCGATGGCAACGTTGCTATCACACGTGCCGAGGCCGAAGTTTTATTCGATATCGAGGATGCGACATCAGCAGGTCTGCAGCCCCCCGAATGGCAGGAGTTGTTCGTCAAGGCGATCTCGGCCGTCGTAATGACAGCGTCGGGTTACGCCGTTCCCTCACGTCAGGAGGCATTGCGACAGGATCAGTGGCTCGCTTCACGCGGCGACTTATCGATCGGAAACTTCTTCAACCGCATGTTTGCCTCCTACGACAGCCAAACGGCGGAAGAACGTGCGCTCGCGCGTCTCGAGCGGCAGCGCGTCGAAATCATCACCAACGAGGAAGTCTCGGAGCCCGAAGCCAACTGGCTCGCAGAGCGCATCAACCGCGACGGCCGGACAACGACCAATGAACTGCTGTTGCTGGCGTTCTTGAAGCGCGAAAGCCCGCGCATCCATCCAGCTCTGCAGAGCCTTGTCGATCAGGTGACCCGCGCGGCCTGATTGCGCTCAGCCAAACCCTTTTGGAAATACAACGGCGGGGCCTTTAGGGTGCCCGCCGTTTGCGTTGACGCCCACTTTTCAACAAGAAACCGAGGGGATAACTACGTCGGCTGACAATTTTGGCTGTATCAGTCGGATCGTGGCCAGGGGATGAGAAGCCTCGATCGGCCGGCAGATCAAGGGACGGAACGATGGGTTTCATCAATCAGACATCGGTGCGCGAATACTTTTGGATCGTGGCCCCCGTGACCGCGTTGGTTGCTGGCGCCTTCTGGGCCGCCTATCAGTTCGTCGAGCCCGCCCCCCCGCGTACCATCGTCATGTCGACCGGCTCTGAAACGGGCGGCTATCACGAATTCGGCAAGCGCTATGCCGCTCAATTGAAGAAATCCGGCGTGACGCTGCAATTGAAAACCTCAGCCGGCTCGACCGAGAACCTCGCTCGTGTCAACGACACCAAGTCGGGCGTCAGCGTAACGTTCGTGCAAGGCGGTATCGCCCGCAACGACAACAACCCCGGCCTCGTTTCCCTGGGACGGATGTTTCCAGAGCCGCTGTGGGTTTTCCATCGTCTCCCCGAAAACATCGATCGCCTGCACCAACTGCGCGACAAACGGATTGCGATTGGGGCACAAGGCAGTGGTACTCGCCCACTGGCGCTTTCGATGCTGGCGCTGAACAAGATCGACGAACAGTCAGCAACACTGATCTCGACAGGCGGCAATGATGCTGGCGAGGCGCTCGAACGCGGGGAAATCGACGCGATGGTTCTGGTGATGGCGCCTGAATCGCCAGTGATACAACGGCTCCTGCGCAATCCGGCCGTCAAGCTTATGAATTTCGCCCAGGCCGACGCCTATACCCGCGTCCTCCCCTATCTCAATCGCATTACGCTGCCACAAGGGGTGGTGGACTTGGTCCGTAACATTCCACCGGCCGATATCGCGATGGTTGCGCCCTCAACCGCACTTGTCGCCTCGGAAGCCTTGCATCCAGCGCTCGTCGGTTTGCTTGTCGAGGCGGCGAAAGACATTCATGGCGTTGGCGGACTGTTCCAGCGCATCGGTGATTTTCCCAAGGCCGTCGACCCAGAGTTCGAGCTGTCCGACACTGCAACGCGCTTTTACAAAAACGGGCCGCCTTTTCTTCAGCGCTATCTGCCGTTTTGGCTGGCAAATTTCGCCGAGCGGATGAGCGTTCTCATTCTGCCGTTCGCGACAATCCTGCTGCCGTTGGTGAAAATTGGCCCGGCCGTCTACAAGTGGAGCATCAAACGCCGGATTTTCTTCTGGTACGACCGCTTGAAAACGCTCGAGGATCGGGTGCGAGTGGATACGCTCGGCCTGAAGCGGGACGAGCTCACCGCCGAGATCCATCACATCGAGGAAGCGGTCGGCACGATACCCGTGCCCCTGGCCTACGCCGACCAGCTCTATTCGCTCCGTGCCGCGATCGATCTCGTCCGGCAGCGGATCGCGATGCGCCGGCCAGCGGCGGCCGAGAGCCGGATGAGCTGATCCATAGTGCTTTCGTCTCGCAAGCTCGCCAGCGCGCCCCGGAAATGCCGTGTGGGCAACGACTTAACGATTGCCCCGCCGTCATCCAACATTCACGATTTTGCGTGATGCAGACTAGAACCCCGGGGTCTAGTCGGATACGACACACTATCTGATTGCTTCCCCTGAGGATTCTAGATGTTCAAGAAGATATTGATCGCCAACCGTGGCGAAATCGCTTGCCGCATCATTAAGACCGCAAAATTGATGGGCATCAAAACGGTCGCCGTCTATTCCGACGCCGACCGCGAGGCGATGCACGTCGAAATGGCGGACGAGGCCGTCCACATCGGTCCAGCAGCGGCATCCGAGTCCTATCTGGTCATCGAGAAGATCATCGATGCCGCCAAGAAAACCGGCGCCGAAGCGGTACACCCCGGTTACGGATTCCTGTCGGAGCGGGAAGCATTCGCTGTGGCGCTCGCCAAGGCCGGCATCGTATTCATCGGGCCCAATCCAGGCGCGATCGCGGCGATGGGCGACAAGATCGAAAGCAAGAAGGCGGCCGCCAAGGCGAAGGTCTCGACCGTGCCGGGCTACCTCGGTGAGATCGCCGATGTCGCACAAGCGACCAAGATCGCCGACGAAATCGGCTATCCGGTGATGATCAAGGCGTCGGCTGGCGGTGGTGGCAAGGGCATGCGCATCGCGCATTCGCGCGCCGAGGTCGCGGATGGGTTCAACGCGTCGCGCAGCGAAGCCAAATCGTCGTTCGGCGACGACCGCGTGTTCATCGAGAAGTTCATCACCAACCCGCGGCACATTGAAATCCAAGTGCTCGGTGACAAGCACGGTAACGTCATCTACTTGGGCGAGCGCGAATGTTCGATCCAGCGCCGCAATCAGAAGGTCATCGAGGAAGCCCCGTCACCCTTGCTGGACGAGGCAACACGCCGCAAAATGGGCGAGCAGGCAGTCGCACTCTCCAAGGCGGTCGGCTACGATAGCGCCGGCACGGTCGAGTTCGTGGCCGGGCAGGATCGCTCGTTTTTCTTTCTGGAAATGAATACTCGCCTGCAAGTCGAGCATCCCGTCACCGAATTGATAACGGGTATCGATCTGGTCGAGCAGATGATCCGGGTGGCGGCTGGCGAGAAACTCTCGATCAAGCAGTCGGACGTGAAACTCAAAGGCTGGGCAGTCGAGAGCCGCATCTACGCTGAAGATCCGTACCGTGGTTTCCTGCCCTCAATCGGCCGGCTGGTGAAGCACCGGCCACCGCGCGAAGGCACCAACAACGGCATTACCGTGCGCAATGACACCGGTGTCAGCGAAGGCGGCGAGATCTCGATGTATTACGATCCGATGATCGCCAAGCTCGTCACGCATGCGGCCACGCGGACGGCGGCGATCGATGCTCAGGCCGACGCGCTCGACGCATTTTGCATCGACGGCATCCAACACAACATCCCGTTCCTCACCGCCCTGATGCAGCACCCGCGCTGGCGCTCCGGAAATATCTCGACCGGCTTTATCGCGGAGGAATTCCCCGGCGGCTTCAAGGCTCGCATTGCGGCAGGGCCTGAACTCGAACTACTGGCCGGCATCGCTGCCTCCATCGATCATCTTCACAATAACCGCCGCCGCGACATCACGGGCCAAATGGGCGGCACCAATGTCCGTTTCGCCTCCCGCCGCGTCGTGCATTTGGGGACCGCCGCCCAGCATCTCGAAGTCACCGGCGGCAACGGTTATCCGACATACGTGTCATTCATGGACAAGGCCGGCAAAATTAACCGCACCCTCGAAATTGTCTCCGCCTGGTGGCCGGGTGAGCCGGTTTGGACCGGCACCATCGACGGCAAAACGGCAGCCGTACAGGTGCGTCCGATCCTCAACGGATACGATCTGAGCTATCGGGGCATCCAAGTGAAGGCCCACGTTTTCACCGAGCGGGAAGCCGCGATGGCGGCCCTCATGCCTGAAAAAGTTGCAGCCGACATGAGCCGCTTCCTGTTGTGCCCGATGCCGGGCCTGATCAAAGCGATCCACGTATCGGATGGCCAAGATGTCAAAGCCGGCGACAACCTCGCCATCATCGAAGCCATGAAGATGGAGAACATCCTCAAAGCCGAGCGCGACGGCCGCGTGAAAATCGTCCGCGCCAAAGCCGGCGACAGCCTCGCCGTCGATGCCGTCATCATGGAGTTCGTTTGAGGCTATAAAATCGGCGTCGTCACCTCATGGATCGCGACAACCGTCGAACCGGGTAAACGCACGGGCACCTCCCAGACCGACGCGGTTGATCTCGCCGCATAACGTCCACCCAACTTTGATCGGGCGACCGTTCTCGCGTGGCAGCGGACGGCCCTTCATCAGATAAAATGTTTCGATCGTTTGCATATCGATCAGACCCGGATGACCGATCAGGTGAGCTGGCGCTTGGAACCGGCCAAGCAGCCAACCATTGGCATTGGGCCCGCGCGTTCCGTCCAGTAACGTTGCCAAGACGCGACCGTAAATTTCATCCGTTGCCGGGGTTGGCTGAGTTGCGAGGATTAGGCGCGTGTAAGCGTCCATTATCGCCGTATGCCTGAACTCTAGGAACCCACCTTGGTTCAGCGGAAAGGCCTCAATGGTGCCGGTTGCCGGATGACGCCAGCCGACGCGGTAAACGTCGGTGAATTCATCAGCATTTTGATAGCGCCAACCGAATTGCGCATAATTGTAGAACGGCGGAAACACGCCACCCGCTACTCCCGATGGCAGAACCGCTGCCAAGACCGATAGGCCAGCAACCGCTGCGGTCTTTGTCCATTGTTGTGGCATCCGTAACGACACTTGGAGATCGCTTCGCCCGGGCTCGTTGCTCACGACACCGAAGCTCTTCGCTATTCTCGTGAACGGCAGCGTCACGGCCAGTGCAATGAACGGCCAGGTAACAAACACAATGCCGGTCGTCGCAAGCACAGCCACATGATAAAGTGCGGCAAAGACCCCTGCGTGAATGCGTCGAATGAGACTGAACGGGGCGAGCAACCACAAGAACTGCTCCAACAGCACAACGAAGGCGCTGGCAATATCGAGTCCCGGATATCGCTGAAAAGTTGCCGAGGCACGTCCGGCGACTGCGTCGAGCAATGGCGGCATGTCCTGTGCGTGCCAGATAAAGCTCGCAGGATAGTAGTTGCCTGTCCGCACGACGAGCGGCCAGTTCCATGCGAACTGAAGCTTGGAGATACCAGCAAGCAGATAGTAGGTCGAAACGTAGAACAGGGCCGCCACAACAACGAGACGCGCCCCGAAATCATCCGACAGGAGCTTCCAAACGGCTGGCACCACAATAAGGATCACCATGCAGCGCGCATCAAAGGGCGTGATGTTGCGAAGCAGGTCAATCCGCAACAGACCCAAAATGCGCTGCAAAATCGGATATTTAAGAGTATTGATCATCCGCGCTTGCCACGCGCGCGCAGACACTCCTGTGCTCCCCATC
>JANLPY010000777.1:0-2012 GCA_031367505.1 Hyphomicrobiaceae bacterium
CGCTCAAGAGATCAGGTGGAGATCTGACGCGCCGCAGAATTCATCCACCGATCGATATCGCGCCCCCACCGCCGGGCCCGACTCCGATCAGCATTTTCGGACCGCCTACTTTCAGGCAACTTCGCACTGCCGCGCACAGCCGCTGCATGAGCGAGGAATGCCCGCGGGAAAGCTCGTCGATTTCCACCGGCCCATCGGGCCAGCAAACGTTCGACCGCAGAGCCCCAGGCACCGCGACCAAGCCGATTGAGAGCCTCCAGCATCGGGCCGAAAGCCAACGGGAACGAGGCACAGTGTGCACGCGACACTTCTTGTCGCACAGCCGTGGACAATGATTTCTTGCCAGGAGATCACCATGCGCCCCCGTCGCTCCAGCCATCGAAGCAAGTTGTACGTCCGCTCGGACCTGCTGCCCGTCGTCAAGCTTTGGCTTCTTCGCTTGCTGGTGCCGCTAAACGGTCAGTCGAAATTCATCACTCGCCACGGCTTTGAAAACGATGATCTCGCGGAATCTCTTGACATGGGCGTTTCAGCTGACAACCCTGACGACGAAAGCTACAACGTCTCAGCCCTTAGATCCCAACTGCGCGAGCGGTATCTTGCCGCGGAGGCGGCGGCACACAGCGCCACTTTGCCAGAGCAAGTCTCGGAGAATACTGGCCGGCTGGCCGAACTGGTCGGATTGAACGACGCCGACCGCCGCATTCTCGAGCTCGCCGTCATGCTTCAAAACGAGCCGTATCTCGCCGATACCGCAGACTATCTGGGCCCGCTCACCTCCACGAAGGCCTACCAGGTTCTCTCTACGGTTCTCGATCTTCCCTTGCCCGGGATACGCGCAGCACTCGGAAGCGATGGCGTCTTGGCGGCCTCCGGCCTGCTGGCCCTCGAACGCAGCGGCATGCATTCGCTGCGCTTCAAGTTGAACATGCTGTCCGATCGCTTCGCAGACCACGTGTCCTCGACGAGCACCGACCCCATCGGCCTGTTGCGCGACACCGTGCTGCCGTCTCCACCCGGGCACCTCACGTTGAATGACTTCGAGCACCTCGACGAATCGCTCCGGGTCCTGCGTCCGTATTTTCGCCGCGCACTCGAATCCCGTCGTACCGGCGTCAACGTTCTCCTTCATGGCAGCCCCGGCACCGGGAAGAACCAGCTCGCCAAGGCGATCTCGGCCGACCTCGGAAGCGCCCTGTACGAAGTATCCGGCGAGGACAGCGACGGCGACCCAGTCGATGGGTCACAACGACTCAGGGCTTACCGCGCAGCTCAAAGCGTGCTCTCCCGTTCGCGGGCACTGATCCTCTTCGATGAAGTCGAAGATGTGTTCGAGACCTCTCCCCGCGACCAGTTCTTCGGTCGATCGACGGCGAAGGGCAAGAAGGCGTGGATCAACCGCGCGCTCGAAAGCAACCCGCTGCCAGCGCTCTGGTTGAGCAACTCGATCAGCGACATCGACCCGGCTTTCCTGAGGCGCTTCGACATGATCGTGGAGGTTCCGGTGCCGCCGCGGCGTCAACGTCAAAAGATTGCACAGGAAGCATGCGGCGGGCTCCTCGATGCACAGGGTCTCGCCAGGCTGGCCGATTGTGAAACCCTCGCCCCCGCCGTCGTTGCCCGGGCCGCGACGGTCGTCCGGTGTGTCGAGGCTGACCTCGCCAACGTCAAGGCCGGGGACGTGCTCCAACGCCTGATCGACCAGACCCTTCAGGCGCAGGGGCACCCCGGCCTGGCGACAAGCAGAACGCACGCACTGCCGGAAACCTACGACCCGAAGTTCATCCGCACCGATGTCGATCTCGGTGCTGTGGCGCAAGGCATCGCGGCGGTCGGCTCGGCGCGCCTGTGTCTCTACGGACCGCCCGGCACGGGAAAAACTGCGTGGGCGCGATGGCTCGCGGCTCAACTCAATCGCCCGCTGCTGGTCAAGCGCGCATCCGATCTCACGAGCATGTGGGTCGGCCAGACCGAGAAGCTGATCGCCGCAGCGTTTCGGAACGCGGGAGCGG
>JANLPY010000781.1:0-16438 GCA_031367505.1 Hyphomicrobiaceae bacterium
TGCTCAAGACGCTACGGACCAAGACCGCGCTTCAGCTGATTGCTGCCAAGGTTGCAGAAGATCGGCCCCTGACATCAACAGAAATGCGACCGGCGAACACACCCACCCCGAGTAACATTCCTCCGTGAGGCAATACGGGGGTCAAAATTGCACGCCGGTTCACAGTTTGAGTCTGGCGGCGAGTGCGGCGGGTTCCTCCGGTTTACGATAGTAGGCGGCTTCGGCTTCTGCCGGCGGCACGTTTCCAATCGGCTCGAGTAGGCGGCGGTGGTTGAACCAATCGACCCATTCGAGAGTGGCATACTCGACGGCCTCGAACGAGTGCCAAGGTTCCCGCCGCCAGATTACGGTTAGTAGCACCGCGGAATTACGTTAGGTATTTATCGCTTGCTCGGTCGTCTCAGTGCCGGAGGTTGCTCCTGGGCGAGAACCTGAGCGATTGCAACCAGCTTTTCCCGCACCGGCCTGGGCAACTGACGGTAATGCTCGACAAGCCGCTGTTCGCCGGCAACCTCGGATGGCGCATCGATTTTGCCGTTCGTGATCTGAGGGAGCCGCTCGAAAAACCAGATCGTTGGCACGTCGAGTGCGAGTGCGCAACTCACCAGACGTGAGGCGGAGATGCGGTTGGTGCCGGCTTCGTACTTTTGCAACTGCCGGGCGGTGACATTGATGCGTTGCGCAAGTTCATCTTGAGTAAGGCCCATATCGATGCGCCGGTTTCGAATGAGTTCACCGATCAAAAGGTCCGTCGCCGTTGCCTCTCGAGCGGAGCCTGCTGGTGTCGGCTTCTCCTTGGCTGGACCGGACATGGCTAACGACAACCCGCTATCATGAGAGGACAAATAAGAACCATTGACAAGACCCAACCGGCCCGCGTTCCCGAATGGTGCGAATAAACAAAGTCGGAACGATGCGATGCTAAGCACACTGCCAAACGGCACTAGATCCAATCATTTGTCAACATAGACCAGGAGCAGCCTATTGTCCGCAGATTACCCGCGTGGTAACGGCATTTAATGAACGCGACAGGTTGTCTATTTGCGCAGCGTTGCATTCAAAGATTGGCAACCGGCGAATGCCAAACTTGCAGACGCGCAACCAGCTGAGAGGCAAGCTAATAAGGTTGTTGACGCCGACCCGAAAGGTTTGTCTCATCACCTATACTAGGCTTGACCGGCGTCGTCGGTCGCCGCGTAGGCATTTCCGCCACGGGAGCGTTCGATGAACGACATCGTCATCGATGAAAACGGGGTGTCATGGACGGTCGATAGTCCGGAGCTGTCCTCGTATCTTGCTACATCATTGCGAGGAGAACGGTTACGGTCGTATGTAATCAAAAATTTAGGGTGGATCTGTATTCGCGCGCGGCGTAACGGACTTCATGTGAGGTGCCGGCCGTCGCTGCTGTCGGATGGCGCGATGACCGCGCTGCTTTTCTATGTTCATGACCGGCCAAACTTATCAATTGCGTTGGAACTTTTACTCAACGAGCAGCGCCACTTCCTTTTGCGCGATCGCCGCATGTTCGTTAGCTTTTTCGCGGCCGTCGTCGTCAGCGAAAGAAAGAGCGGTTTCTGGAGCGGGCCCCGGCTCCTTAACCGCTTGCCCCCCCCGGCTCAAAGCCCGTTTGGAACGCACGCCGCCGCCGCCAGGCATGCGGCCGAAGCAGTTGAAGATGCCAGCCAACTGCGCGGTCTCTTCGACCAGTTGTTCACCGGACGGTGGGCCTTGCATACGCTCGACACAGAACGCGGGCACACTGTGATTGACGATATCGGCACGGCGTACACGCCGTTCAATCCAAAATGGCTTGGCACCGCTCGCGGCCAAACTTTATGCGCTTACGCCGACGAACCGTACGGGCTTTGGATCGCAGGTTTGCAACGCGCCTCCTGTGATAGTGACCAACCAATTTGGGATGATGTCGATGCGGTTGTTGCCTTTCCAGGAATCGGTGACACCCGTCTGCGCTATTCAAGAATGACGTTGCCGCTGCGCCGTCCGGACGGACAGATCTTGGTCCTCAGTGCCGCGATCAGCAATAGCGGCATTGATCTGCGCCCGGCGCAGCGCGAGGAACCCTGCTAGGTCGGTGACGAGCTCATCCGCATCCATCCACATCAACGACCCAATCATATCCTGCCCCATCAGTCCGCTGATACGGAACGATGGCTCGATCCGGTGGTAGCCATACATTTCAAACAGCGGCGATTTGGCGATCTGATCGCTAACGAGGGCTGTCGTATAGCGGGTGTTCCAGTGCGCCAGGGCAAACGCCCTCGACAATCGCGGCAGCAGGCGCGACAGACGCTGGCCGCGATAGTCTGGCCGAACCCAAAGCGCACCAGAATAAACAAAGGTTCCAGCAATCGAGGAAGCGGAGGGCGCCGAAAGTTCAATCCTTGGCGACCCCAAGGTCGGGGTGGTGCCTGCAGCATAAAAGAACGACTGGTCACGGGCGATGTCGCTTAGGGATCGATCACCGGTGCTGTAGATGCGGCCGCCCTGGGTGCACACCACATCGCCCGCGGCATTGCGGCCGACGAGCGCATACGACATGTGCTCGGGGATCGCCGACAGGCGCACATCAAGCATCGGTGGAAAGAGGGCCCAGGAAGATTTCTGCCGGCTTTGCAAAGCGGCAAGATCTGCAAGCGTTGCCCGGCTCATGGTGATCCCAAGATCGCCGATCAGATGCTGGGCCAGCAAGAAAAACCGCCCCAGCATGCTGGCCGGGCCATAATCGATCTGGATGCTATCGATCAAGTCGATAAGCGGCGCCTCACCAGCTTGCGTGCCTTGCGGCGCCGCACGTGCGGTTGTAACTGCCATCCGGGTGTCTCCTTGTTGAATGCGCGCATACGCTAGATGATTCGGGCGGTTCATCCGCTTGTGCACGACTTAAGGTTCGTCCTTTTCAACTGGCATTTGACGTGTAGATGTTGTGATCAGGCCGTATGCGGCATACGCCAGCCGTCGCGGCCCGGCTTGCGAATGAACTGTGTCCAAGATCAGCGGTCAGCCAGTCAATAAGCAGGCTCTGTCAACCACTGGATAGTAAGGCTGCATCGTATCGAGGGGGATTGGCCGATGAGACGACCCTTGGGACTGTTGAGGCGCGCCGGTCGCAGGGCGATCGTTGGCGCCGCAGCCGCAACGCCAATTGAAGGTCTTCAACGTCAACCCCTCCTCCGCATCCAGTCGCCTTTCGCAAGTTGGGTCGCCAACCCGCGTCAACGCGAGCTTATGCTGGCAGTCCTGATGCGTGTCGGCGCCGGTATTTTGACGGTCATCATGGCCGTCGTGGTACGAATGCTAGCGCCGCACATTCCAGTAGGTGAGATTGTTTTTGGACGTAGTGCAGGCGCACTGCTGATCATCGTGACGACCCTGGCGATTAGCGGCAACGGTCGGCTGGCCTTCCGCACGAGCCGCCCCCTTGCGCAGATACTGCGTGGACTGACTGGATCGGCCGCGATGACTCTCAACTTCCTGGCGCTGGCTTATCTGTCACTCGCCGAGGCGCAATCGGTCATGTACACATCGCCCCTGTTCACGATTGTTATCGCAGCTGCCGTCTTAGGCTACAAAATCAGCCGCCCGCGTTGGGGCGCGGTGGTGATCGGCTTTTTTGGGACCGCACTGGTGCTGGGGGCAAACCCAGTCTCGGCCTGGCAGGCATCGCTGCTGGGTTCAAGTATCGCCTTGGTGGGCGCGGCATTGACTGCCGCAGCTCTGCTCCAAGTGCGTAATTTGGCGAGAACGGAAACGGCACCGTCTATCACCACGTACTTTACGCTCATCGCCGCCTTGGGGTCGCTGGTCACGTTACCTTTCGGATGGGTATGGCCCGGCACCGCACAATTCATCCAGCTTGCTCTGCTCGGCGGCTTAGGCGCTCTAGCGCACCTGCTTTTAACGCTCTCACTGGCTAAAGCCGAGCCGGTGCTTTTGGCGCCGTTTGAATTTCTCAACATTGTTTGGGCCATCGCCATCGGGGCCGTTCTACTGGACGAGCAGGTCAGCGCTTTCTCATTAGCCGGCGCGGGCCTCATTGTCGGCGCCTGTTTGGTCATCACCTGCACCGGCGAACCTACCCTGCAAACAAGACGGAACGACGGAACCGAAGCATCAAGCTCCACTCGGACAGGGGCGTAATCCACAGTGCCGGCTCAATTCGGCGAGATGGTCAAGGTCAGGACATCGGCATAGCTGCCCGCAATGAGCGGTTTGGCGGGGGATACCGGCGTCACGCCGATCGACAGCGGTGCGCCTGTTGTTGTCGGTGCAGAGATGCTTCCCGTCGCAGTCTCTGGACCCGACACCGCAGGATTGGCCGACGTATCGAGGGTTACTGTTCCCCCATTGACCGTCGTCGTCACCGTGTAATCGAAGAAATTTTGATGGGAAGTGGTGCCTGGCGAAGCGTTCTTGGCAGCACCATTGGACGACGTCAGCGTCATCGTCGCGGAATTGTTGCAAGTCACGGTGCCAAAGGTCGCAAACTTTTGCGCCGTTGTAATTGTCGCCGACGGCGAGGCGGCACTCGTGTTGGAAAAGTCAAGCGTTTGCGAGCCGCCGCTCGCGCTGCTACCGATCGTACAACTTGTATTCAGGATCTGCAGAATGAGAGTAATTGCGACGGGACCGGCAACGGAAGTTGTCGTGCCAGTGTCGAATACATTTGCGATCACGGTGTCGATGTAGGTTCCGACTGCATAGGTGCCTGACGGTATCGAAAGTCCCAGAGATATGGTTTGCGTTGCGGTTCCCACCGTGATTGGGGCGAAGGCCAGAGGTGTGGCAGAATATGTTATGGTGGATCCCGATGACAGGACGCTGTAGGGAACGGCCAAGAGACCTAATTTCAATGTCGGCGCGGCCGCGGCCGAGGCCACCTTGAGCGCCAGTCCATTGCAGCCTGAGCCAACGCCGGACGCAGTGGTCAGCGCAAAAGTCATGGTCAAAGGCAAGACCTGAGCCGTGGTGAACGTTCCGGAGTGAACCGTGACCGATGCAGAAGGCACGGGTATTACGTTGAAGCCCGTCACCTTGCATGATGCGGCCTCTGCATCCGGCTGGTGCATGACCAGCGCGATCATAACCAACAGCAGTCTGCCGATCTGAACCATGCGCCTCATCCCTTCACCGGCGTGAGCACGCCCAGCCGCAGCAACCCCTGCGTTCCCGGAGGGACCTCAATCACGTATCCGACGGGGCCCGACTCACTTTCCATTGTCAGTGTCCATCGGCCCTCCGCCAATCCATCGGCCGCGAACTTACCGCTTTGATTGGTAGATACTGTCGCGTGCTTGACGCCGTTGCTAGCAAGCCCGCCGGCGAGGGCCAATGGTGTGCCGCGGCTGTCCACCAGCGTGCCAAACGCCGAAACCGAGTATCCCGAGCCGACCTGAAGGTTGTATCCACTTTTATAGGATGGCCGCACGTCGAACCCTGACGCACCCAGACTGTAGCCGAGTGGGAGATCGACAACGTCGATCGGCAGGGTCTGCGGTACGTAGGCTGCCAAGCCGGTGACAACAGCTGGACCCAGGATGCCGGACTCGGCCCGCAGGTTGCCTGCCGTTCCAGCGGTGATCGTGCGATCCCCTAGACTGGGGTGCGCCGAGAGAATGGCGAAGCCGCCGTCGCCGCTCACGGGCGCCGATATTGCTACCGTATTGCCGGCAAAGACAAGCGCCGTACCTACCCGCACGCGGCTTCTCTGCTGGCCGAGGCTCACACCCGATTGCCCGAGGCCGAAAACCTGCATGGGGCTGTCGTGGCCCGCTGTCACCTCGGCACGCTGACCACGGTAGGTCACGGCTCCATCGACCGCGGCATTGCCCAGCGCCCGGTCATCGCTGACTACCACTGTGGTGGTCCATGCATTGAGACCCGAAGACGACTGTGTGGTGCCCGCAACCACCGAGCGCTGGCTGAGCGTATCGTTGGCAGCCGTTACGAACGTCTTGACGCCAGTGTGCCAGAACAGGCGGATGCCCGCCCACCACTCGCCCTTGGCGTCGTTGAGGTGCGCCCCGCTGATCCGCGAGAAGGAACGGCTGTAAACTTCATTGGAGTAGCCAACTGTACCGGAGATCGTCGCATTGTCCCAAACAGGCCGGGTGAGGCTCAGATCAAGGTGGTAACGATCCCCGCGCGCGACGAGTGGGTTGGCTGACGTGAAGGTGTCGTTGGCCACGTTGTAGCTCGCCGTGACCGCCGTCTGCCAAGTGTCCCAGAGCTGTCGCGTGTATGCCGCTGAGAAGCTCATCTTGCTATCGAATACGGGGTAGAGGATGCCGGTCGGAGCCACATTGACCTGCCCCGGTGAGCGAAATCCGCCGGAGTGAATTTCTGCCGACAAACGCAGGCTTTCGGCATTGTAGGCGCCGGTTAGGTCCCACGTGATGCGTGCCGCTCCACCAGTCCCGGTCCCAATCATATCACTTCGCTCGGATCCTGCATCGGCCCGGGATGCTGCCAACTGTATCCCCCATATACCAAACGACGTTGCCACTATGGCACCGCCGCCGCTCATGATCAGGTTGTTGTCGGCCTGAGCGTGCGCCTCGACCGTAATTTGATCAGACCACCCGTACCGGGCGAAGGCCGATGCGATATACCGGTTATTAACATGACCAATCTGACCGTCGGCGTAGTACGATGGGACTCCGCCCGTCACCGACCACTCGGACTTGCCAACGCCAAGCAGCGCATAGGCTGAAAATGAGTTGAAGTGGAGTGTGCGGGTGGCGCCGGTTTCATCGGTGATCAGCAATGTGATGTCGTTGGCACCGGCCCGAAGCGGCAAATCCCGCAAGTTGTGGCTGCCTGGCGGTAGGTGAAGGCGTTGGGCGACGGCTCCGTTGATTAACACATCGACGGTCCCGGAACGCTCCAAGATGAAAGATTGGCTGCCAGTCGCGCGGATCGGCTTTGTGGGATCGAGCTTGGCTGGCGCGTGTTCTAGCGTGATACCCAGGACATCCGGCGCGCGTTGGAACGTCGCAGCCTGGCTGCGCGTGTCGCCGATGGTCAAGCGATCCTGCCAATCCGCGAGATCATAAACCATGCGCGATCCGCGACGCTTGAGGCCACTGCTATGGTCGAACAGGCAGAGCGCACCAGGAGGGCAGAACTGAGAATTGACACTGTTTTCGAGGGCAAACTCCGACTCGAAGACGAAGTTTCCGGCGCGGACGGTCGCTTCCACATCCATACGCAGTCCGGTCTGCTCGCTCTCCCATAGATAGTCGGACTGAAGGAACGTGTTGACGTAGCCAGAGATTGTCGACGGTTTGGCAAGTGCGCCGCTGGTGATGGACGGCGACGAAGCAAAAGAGATTTCGTTGTCTTTTCGCCGTGCGATGGCCAGCCCCATGACCAGAATAATCTGTCGCTTATCGAAGGAAATGTCGAGACCGTTCGCTTTCAGGCTGTGCAGCGGAATCATCTCCGGCAAAGCCGCCAAGCGGCTCAGTGTAGCAGCATCTGCTATATCTTGGAGAACGCTTGTGAGCGAGCCTTTCGACACGGCGATGCCGTCATCCGAGTCTACACGGATGACGACCTCACCCAGCGAGCGGCCATCGTCGTGCAGGGCCACCGTCATTGGCATCGCCCGGCCCGTCTGATTGAATTGATCGCTGACCTCGTCTGCAGTTCGGGCCGGGGTAACCGCCTCCCGAGCCTCCGCGCGCTCCACGCCGAACACTAAGGTCATGCAGAAAATCGCCAAGATTGCCCGTTGCACGAGAGCCACCAATCGGTTCAGGGCTTCTGGGCGGCGCGATATTCAAGTGAGGCGGTCCCGTTGGCCGGGCCTTGCAGTGGCACGAGAAACCGGCGGCGCTTGCGTGGTTCGACCACACCGATTCCGACCATCGTGCGAATCGTTTCCGGGTTCACGGATTGCGACCCGACACGGATGATTGAGTTTGAAAGTAACGCATGCACATCGGATGGGTTCTCAACGAGAATCGAAACAGCGGGCTTGCCCTGTGCGGTTTTTGTCGGGCTCGAGGACACTAGCTTGAGATCCGAGATACCCGCCAGGGGAGCAACATTGACGATCGCACCGAACGCCGTCACGATTTGTACGCGCGCATGCCCATCGGCTTTCCATTTCACCGGCAATTGGCGAGCCGTGACGACGAACGATTGGCTCCTGCCAAGGTCTGGCGAGCCCACCCATTGCACACGAAAGGTCTGCGTACCGCCTGGGGGAATGAGTGCAGTCGCTGGAAAAATCGCCAACTCGTCTGCTGCGGCACTTGACTGGCGGTTGCCATTCTCACTGTAGCTCAATCGCTCTACGATGATCTCAATAGGCAATGGCGCCGGCGAGTCGTTGCCGACTTGAAATTGTGCGTGCGAACGATTGCCGCCAGCCGTTAACTCGATGCTCATCGGCGTCAGGGTCATTGCGCGCCCAACCGAGGGCATTACAATTGCCAAAAACGGTGCAACTGCCGATAGAACAGCCAACTGCAGCAAGTGGCGCATCATTGCGTTCCTTCATAAGCGCTAGTTTTTTTTCGCAAGCGATAAACGCTTCCGTGCAGTGGACAAGCCGCCCGCGAGCCGCATCACTATTCAACTGACGGCGATCAGTTGGCAGTCAAAGTGATCGTCATGACATCGGTAAAATTGCCAGCCACAAGCGGCTTGCTAGGGGCTTGCGATGTAATGGTAATGCCGAGCGCGCCTGATGCGGGACCTGAAGTGGGGGCCGCCGAAGTCACAGTTCCATTTGCGGCGACGGCAGACGTATCCAACGTTGCCGTGGCCGTGTCGAACGTCACGACAGCGGTGTAATCAAAGAAATTCTGGTGAGACGGCGTGGCTGCGGCCGGATTTATAGACGCACCGGATGCTGTCTTCAAAGTGATATGGCTCGCCACGTTGCAGACTGCCGTGTTCGTAGATAGGGATCCGCCGATGACGGCTCCAGATCCAACGATGATGTCCTTCGATCCTGTGCCGACCGTTCCGGGTGCACCAGCGACAGCCGTCGTAGAAAAATCCACAGTAGCCAGCGACCCGGCCAACGCCGATGCGTTGATCCGGCATGTGCCCAGCACTGTAGCATTGACATTGACCGTGCCCGTCGCTGCCGACTGTGCCACTGCCGAAGTCGATAGGCTGAGACCGAACAAAACGACTGCCGCCTTGATAAGATTCTTCATCCTGGACCTTTTCCCGCCTAGCTTGATTTCGACGCCTCACGAAACGTAAACACCGCTTGCACGAACGTAAGCACCGCTTGCGGTTCGGGATCAAAGCCCATCAATAGCCTGGAGTGCGACTCAGCCGCTTCGATATTTCCCCGTCAACAGAGCTGACCTGCGGCAGACTACTAATTAATTTACTGAATGTTCACCTATTTCGATTCGCGATCTGATGGCCAGAGCGAGTGCAGGGTTTACATGTTGTTATTTTGCCGCCTCAGAGCATTCCACTTCTCATGGGCCTCGTGTGTTCGGCCGGAGGCGGCTCGCGGCAGTCCGCAAGCGCGTGTGGGACCAAGAACGAACAGCAGCGCGATATGCTTGTAAAGAAAGCGCGCACAAATTTGAGTGACAGATGACTGATTGCACTGAAGATGCTCCAGGTTCGACGCGGGGTCCTGAGCTATCGCCGTGCTCCGCCACACCGCTTGCGCCGGCTCTCCCATTAGCGCACGCTGGCAGAGTTTGCCATCTAACCCCAAGCGTTGCTTCCCCCCTCCGCATGAGCGCGACTTGGACCGCAACTTGCATTCGCCGCTTTGACGAACTGTTAGAAGTTTAAGTGCATCATCTCTAAGCGGGAGCTCAGGCCGGGGATAGACGGCAGGGCATCCCGTTATCGCACAACGGGAACTTCGATATGGCGCGCGCTGCACAAAAGCCGTTTCTCAATGTGCTACCGGAGCCCGCGATAGAGGCAAAGACTTCTAAACCAACTGGGGCGGTTACCGCAGCACTGGCGTGCCCTATCACCGATTCAAGCGAAGACGACGATCCAAAAATAAGAGTACTGCGCGCGCGGCGGCGTATCAGCGTGCAACTCGACGCCGAGCTTCTTTCCAAAGGCCGTTGCCAATCAACACTTGTTTGCGATGTGTCGAGATATGGCGTGGGCCTTACCGGTATTCAAAGCGTCAAGAAAGGTGAATTCGTCGCGCTTAAGTTGCCCGGTGGTCAGATCATTCACGGCAATGTGCGCTGGCATCGAGGGAACCGGTGCGGCATCGCTTTTTTCGAGCCTCTAGCCGAAGATGCGCCGCTGATGGTTGCCGCCCGTATGGAGGCACTTTGCACATCCCGGGAAACAACTGTCACTCCGAACGATGTAGCACCAATATCCCTATCAACCAGACATTCGCTACAGTCGTGGCTGTGCAGCGTTTTCGCCGTCGCTAAATTATCGAACGTGTCCCGGGGGCTGGCGGTGCTGCTACGCACTCTTCGGTCAGAAGCAAATCGGACACATGACGATCGCGTGATTGAACGTGCCTGCAGGCGGCAAGGGTTTGCCTGGTTGACTGATGAAGCGATCAAGGTTTCGCCGAAACGACCCCATCGAATTTGAAAACCATAGATGCCATTGCGCGCCCAAAGATGCGAAGGATTTCATCCTCTCTTCAAGACGTCGTGAGTACGGTAACGCCTAGGTTGCGAGGCAGAATACTGTGACGTTAGATTTCTGATTTATGCGACGACAGCCCTGGCATCGTTCCAAATGTTCCATCGAAAACGCGCATGGGTTATTTCCCGCCGATCATGACCATCGATCGTTGCTACTGTTATTGATTGATGTGCTGAACCTCATACACCTCCTCCTTAGAACGCCGTTGCCATCCGTCGCCATGAATTCTCTCATCATCTGCCAATCAGTCAGGAATAGACTTCGGTGCCACAAGCAATTTCCACTACCAGTTCAAACATGTTCGGCAGATTATATCTTTGGGTACGGCACCTAAAGTGGAGCCGCTCATTTTCTTGGCTAAATTCCACCGGGCTTGCTGTGGCAATGACGGTCCTAATCTGGCTCGGTATTGCGGCCAAGTATTATGAGAATCGAGAAGCCGATTTCGCCGACGCCCAACAGGACGTGCGAAACTTTACCCTCCTGTTTGAGGAAAACGTTGTGCGCTCGATCGGTGAATTAGATAAGGCTCTGCTCTATCTTCGCCGTACCATACAATCATCGCCCGAACCGTTGAATTTTCATTCACTGATTGGAACGTCCGATGTACTTAGCGATCTGATCGTGCAGGTCGCAATTATCGATGCGAATGGTATAATGCGGGCATCGAATATTGGTCCACAGCCGGCGCCACCGACAGACCTCAGCGATCGCGAGCACTATCGCGTGCACGCGAGTACCACGGCCGATCGCCTCTTCATCAGCAAGCCAGTTATCGGACGGGCGAGCGGCCGCTGGTCAGTGCAAATGACCCGCCGTTTCAGCAAGCCGGATGGGTCATTTGAGGGGGTTATCGTCGCATCCTTCGATCCCGAGCATTTTGCCAAGTTTTACGGCCGGATTGAGCTCGGGCGGGGCGCCACGTTTACGCTCATAGGCACCGATGGTGTGGTGCGAGCGACCGGCGGTGACAAACGATTCCAATACCCACTCGGGAAAGTTCTGACGAGCCATCAACAATCGGGATACGCCAACACCGATCAAACGGTCACTTTTATTGATGCCGCCACGTTTGCCGAAACGCCGCGCCTGGTAGTGGTGAGAAAAGTTAGTGGTCACCCGTTACTTGTCAGCACGAGCATCCCCGAGCAAACAATCTATCGAAGCTCGAATTCGAGCTTGTACTGGATGCTACTGGCCGGAAGCGTGCTATCGATGATGATCGGCATGTCGACGTGGCATACACGAGAGGCCAATCGCCAGCTACAGCGCAACGCGATCGTACTCAAATTGACGCTCGAACACATGACGCAAGGTATAACGATGGTGACGAAGGATCTGGAAATCCCGGTCATCAACCGTCAATGCATCCAGTTGCTCGATTTACCGCCGCAGTTTCTCACAGCTCCCCCGCGCTTCGACGAGCTTGTTCGTTACCAGCAGAACCGGGGCGAATTCGGCAACGCGGATATCGGCGATGATGTTGATCCCTTGGATGTTTTTGGGCCAAATGACACTGCCCGTAAGTTCAACATGTACGAGCGCACGCGGCCGGACGGCACAGCCATCGAAGTGCGGACGACGCGGCTTATCGATGGCGGATTTGTTCGCACGTTTACCGATATCACCTGGCGGCGGCAGGCGCAGACTGAAGCCCACAAACTGGCCTGCGAAGATGCTCTGACGGGTCTCGCAAACCGGCGAGTTCTAACAGAAACCATTGACCGGCTTACGGCTAGCAGCAACTACAACTTCGGCGTGTTGTGTCTCGATCTCGATCGCTTCAAAAACGTCAACGACACGATGGGGCACGCAGTAGGCGACCAATTATTGAAAGCAGTGGCCGGACGGCTGAGGGCCTCGCTTCGTTCAACCGATCTGGTGGCTCGATTGGGTGGTGACGAATTCGCCGTTGTGCTGAGCGAGATCAAGTCGGCGAGAACCTGCCGGATCGTCGTACAGCGGCTCGTCGAAGCCATCGGGCGGCCTTATGACATCGACGGACGGCAGATCCTGATTGGCACCAGCATCGGCGTGGCCGTCGGTCCGGCAGACGGTCAGTCGACCAACGATCTGCTCATTGCAGCCGATCTAGCGCTTTATGCCGCCAAGGCAGCCGGGCGCGGAAGATATCAGTTTTTCGCCAAGGAAATGAACGAAGAGATCAAAGCCCGGCAGACGATCGAGGGTGATCTGCGCATAGCGATTACCGAACAACAGCTCGAACTGCATTATCAGCCGATCGTCAATCTGAAGGACAATACCGTTGTCGGCTTCGAGGCCCTCGCGCGTTGGACCCATCCTGTAAAGGGGGCCATTGCTCCCGATAAATTCATCCCGATCGCGGAGGAAACCGGCCTTATTTTGGTGCTGGGCGAATGGGCGTTGCGGGAAGCGTGCAGCCAAGCGATGAAGTGGCCTTGCGGGATCGGGGTGGCGGTCAATCTCTCGCCGCTTCAATTTGGCAGTGCGGATCTCGTCAAGACGGTCGAGACTATTCTGCTCGACACCGGTCTCCCGGCGTCACGGCTCGAATTGGAAATCACCGAAGGCCTGCTGATGCGAAACACGGAGCGGACGGTGGCAATCCTGCATGGCCTGAGAAAGCTCGGCGTGCGCATCGCCATGGATGATTTCGGCACTGGTTTTTCATCCTTGAGCTATCTGCAAAGCTTCCCCTTCGATCGCATCAAGGTCGATCGCAGCTTTGTTTCCAAGTTGGGCGCAAGCGCAAGCGCGGCATCGGTGATCAAGGCCGTCGTTGAAATCGCTGCTGCGAGCGGCATGCAGACCACGGCCGAGGGCGTGGAAACGGAGGAGCAGCGGGCCAAACTCGAGGCTCTGGGGTACCACGAGGCGCAGGGGTATCTGTTCAGCCGTCCGCTGCCGCTGGCCCAGGTGGCGGGCGTTATTGCGGTGTGGCAACGGCGCGAAGTTCAGGTGGCAGCGTAAATTGCCTGGGCCACGTCAGCGGGTCGAGCGCACTCAAGGCATCACCGGCAAGATTGGCCTCGGCCAGATTGCCGCTGATGGCCGCATCGGCGGGCACCAGGGCGGTCACTGGCCGCATCGAGTGCCGCAGTTGGGCCATTTGCTTTGCAGCCCACTGGGCGATCTCACGTGACCGTTCGACCGTGACGCTTTGAAACGCAACTGCCTCTCCCGGACGCCGGTGCATCAGCAGGCGCACATCGGGCGTGATCACGGTGGCAATCTTAGGGTAGCCACCCGTGGTCTGCCGATCGACCAGCATGACGATCGGCTGACCCGATCCGGGGATCTGGATCGAACCGCCGACGATGCCATCGGATACAATGTTAAACCCATCGGCGTGGTCGATGCGCGGACCGGCAAGCCGGCAGCCCATGCGATCGACCTCGGCCGTGACGGTGTATTCCGATGTGAAAAAAGTTTCCAGCGCGGCGCGCGTGATTTTGTGTTGCTGCGGACCCAGGACCGCGCGCAGCGGTGCCACCGGCGCGAGGGGCAAAGGCGCAACCTGAGCCTCATCGCGCAGGCTCGCTGAGGGTTTGACCAACGGTAGGATGCTGCCAGCGGTGAGGTAGGTTCCCCCTAGTCCACCGATGCCGGCGCGGGCATGCAACGACCTGCTGCCGAGTTCCGGCGGAATATCGAAACCGCCTTCCACCGCGAGGACCGCGTAAACGCCTGTCTGTGCGGCGCCAACATGAAGGATACTGCCCGGCTGCAATACGAAGGAGGTATGGTCGGTAATGCGTCTGCCATCCAGGGTCATCGGCATGCGCGCTCCGGCCAAAGCCAAGCGGGCAGAACCTCCGACGGCCTCGAACGCGCCGCCCGTCATCACGAGTTCAATACCGGCCGTGTCGGCCGGATTGCCGGCCAGCAGGTTGGCGGCAAAAAGGGCGATTGGATCTGCCGCCCCCGCAGCGGACAGGCCGAATCTAAGCCAGCCCTGGCGCCCGCGATCCTGGATCGAGGTCAACGGACCGCATTTATTGATCACGAGCGTGGTCATGCGATCGATCGCGCCACGAGCGCGCCGTCAGCCGCCGATGCACTAAGATCCCGATGCTCCGCCGCCGAAATGGCTTCGAACACGATTGTATCTCCTGGCTTGATAAAGATCACCGGATCTCGCCGCGGCATGAACGGGCGAACCGGTGTCGAACCAACGACGTGCCAGCCACTCGGGCCGACGATCGAACCGATTGCTGTTTGTACGCCACCGATGACGATCGAACCGGCCGGTACGGTAACCCGGGGCACCGGGCGCCTGGGTATAGCAAGATCGGGATCGAGCCCGCCGAGGTAGGTGAAGCCCGGCAGGAAGCCCACCATGAAGACGCGGTAGCGGGCGCTGGTATGCCGTTCTACGATCTCGTCGGCAGCCATGCCGTGATGGTGAGCGACCGCCGCCAGATCAAAGCCGTGGTTGCCACCATAAGCGACGGGGATCACCCAGCCGGCGCCGGTATCGGTAATGTCCGGCGCTGTTAGACACAGCTGCAAAATGCGGTGGCGCAGGAGTTCGAAGGTGGTAGCGAGCGGGTCGTAGTAGACCAGGACAGAGCCGTAGGATGGCGCGGTTTCATTCACGCCGGTCAAACCAGCTGCGGTGAGGGCCGCATCCAAGCCCAGCACACGCGCATTGATGCCTGCATCGACGCGGGGCGCGAACTCGACGGTCAAGGCGGCGTCACCACACGGGTGGATCGCCGGAGGCGGGTCGCGCTGCGCGGCACCGGGCAGATCGATTGCCTCGCTATCCGCCGTCGCTTGAAAAAGATCAGCGCGCAAGCATCAACCCTCCCATGAGAAATAAGGTCATGAGGCTTAAACGGCGAAATGCCTGAAGCGGGATTCGATGGCGTGCGGCCTCGCCCAATGCCACGCCTAAAAGTGCCGGCGCAGCCGCCAGCACGGATAACCCCAACAACGGTAACGTCATGATGCCGGCAGCGAAAAGCCCGGCGCCAAGGATCGCCGATCCAATCAGCACGGCTATATTGATCGCCTGCAATGTGCGGCCGGCGTCGAGATTGAGCGCCATCATGTATGGAAACAGCGGCATCACTTGCGCGCCGGTCAGGCCGGTCATGACACCGTTCAAGAAACCGGTCGGAACTTGCAAGACCAATTGCAACCGCGCGGGCAGCGAAAGCTGCGGCTTGGCGATGGCGATCGCAACATAGACCATGACCACCAGCCCCAGGAGCTGCAAGGCGTTTGCCGCGCTGACGACGGTAAGCAGATGGACACCCAGCACAATGCCCGGCAACATCGCCAGGTAGAGGGGTTTGAAGCGGATCAGCGTTTCCCATAGGTGGCCAGTCGAAACGGCGAGACTGACATTGGTCGCCATGGCCGGGACGATGACCAACGCCATCGCCGGCTTCAGCCCGATCGACACCGCCAGGAACGGCAACGCGCAGGAGGCGTAGCCAAGCCCAGTCGCACCTTTGACGATCCCCGCCAAAAACAATCCCAGCGTCGCCAGCAATAGGGCGGGCAGTTCTAGCGTCAGCAAGGATGCCCCTCTCCAGATTGATTTGCGGTTTTCCTGGCTCTTGTTAGTCGCCCGCCATTATTCGGCCGCCGCCGCCGTAGTCGCGCGCTCGAGATCAACGGGGATAAACCACGGCTTTTCCGCTACGCCTTTTTTGATCGAATACATCAGTAGTGTCCCAGCGTTAATCGAATAGTTTCAATTGGTTGTCGAGTGCGATGTCGACATCCTGGGCCGGATGGCGCGAAAGCATGCTGTTTATGGGCATTCTCTCGAACATCGTGAGGCTCAGGATCTGTAGGATTT
>JANLPY010000782.1:0-4146 GCA_031367505.1 Hyphomicrobiaceae bacterium
TAATCTTCAATGAGTTGGTGATCGCCGAGCAGAAGTGTCAGTCACCGTTCGAACCGGCGTACATGATCGACCAATCTCATAACATCACCGATCCTGTCGAAAGCCTGATGTCCTCCGCTGAGGCCATTTGCGTCGCTTTCGTGAAAGCACTGATAATCGACCGCCAAGCACTATTCGGCTACCAACAATCCAACGACGTACTCCTGGCTTTCCGCACTCTCAGAGACGCGTACAGTCTTGATGTTCGCCCCATCGTCGCGATGTCAAGATATGAGTCCGGCGGCGCGATCGACCCTGTGGCTGCATTCCGCGAAAGTGGATGGCGCGCAGCGAAAGCTGCCTCGCGAAAGTCTACAGGTCGTGCGGCTGGAATCGTCTAAGCCTAGCGCACGTCCTGCAACAAACAGCGACGACGGGCCAACCGCACATTTTATGTTTTCCCACGTTAGAGATCAGGGCATGCAGGCGTGTACCAATTCCCTGTGTGTCGATTTAGTGTTTCTGCCATAGTCGAAGAGACTTGTGTCTGACGCCACGATTCGATGCCAGCCGGCGCGGGGTATGGAACGGAATGGCCGGCGGGCTGAGCCTGTAAGGCTCAAAGTATACCGCGCTCCGCGAAAAATGGTGAGCTCACCATTTTTTGCCGAACGTGGACTTATCTAAAATGTGGAGTGGGTGGCCCGGGCGCCTGGTTCTCCCGCGTTTGTGCGCGGGAGAACTCCACATTTCTGATCTACATTCGCCGCAGCCAGCCGACGAGGTCAGCGCCATCGAGGAGCAGGCGGCCGCCTCGGGGCGGCGCCAACGCATCGGGAAAGACCTGCGAGAGGGCTTGGCGCTTTAGGTCGAGATCCGCTCGGGCATACCGCATCGTGGTGTTCAGGCCGGCTGTCGAGATCAGTATTTTCTGTCCAATCCTTCAGCAATTAATGTCCAAACTGATGGTGCGGCGAGTTGCGAAGCAGAGAATTCATGGGCTTGCGCAGACAGCCCTGCGGAAATGATTGCGGATTTGGCTGTGGATGTCACTAGATAGTGTCATTTTGACATTTAATCGTGTCATAAATCGGACATTAGGCATGTTGATTGATGATCGCAGGGAGGTGTGCCCCGGCGATCAATAACTGGTCGAGGCCGACGGATTTGGATTTGTGCGTCAGCGCATCTGTGGCCGCGCGGCGGAGTAAATCAATAATCCGACCGGTGACACCATCCGTGAGCGCCAACAGGTATTCAATAAAGCGCTGGTCGATCGCCGTGGGATTCTTGCGAACCGGCAACATCGCGAGGTATCCCGCAATAAAACGACGTAGTTCGTCCGACTCCGTCCAGATGGGCAATTCCATCTGTTCGAACCGACTCGCAATCTGTGGATCGAAGCGCATGACGTGTAGGGCCTCATGGGTGCCGGCGGCAACGATGGTCATTCGGCGCTCGTTGGACAAGAACTTGACCATGTTCAAGGCAGCGCGCTGTTCGCGCGCGCTGCAAGAGAGAAGGTGCTGAAATTCGTCCACGATCAGCATCCGCGGATTCGCGTGCGTCAGCAGACTGAGCGCGGCATGTTCGAGCTCATAGAATCGAGCGGTCGGCCGAATATTGCCGCCCAGTGTACGCACGATTTCACCATAGAGACTGCGTACGACGGGTATCGGCGGCATTTGCGTGGCGATGATCGATCGCTGCCCATCTCGGTTTGCACGTTTCGGCGCGTGGTCACGCTTGAACTTTTCCAGCAGCATGGACTTTCCAGCGCCGCTGACGCCGTAGATCAGCAGGCAGGGCATGCGTACGCGAGCACGCATGGCATACAGTTCGTTGAGGCGCAGTAGCCCAGCATCACCGGCGGGGTAGCCGATCCACCGATCCCGTTCAATGGCCGCAAGCACTGCTTTCGGGATGGGTCGACGAAGCGATGACGCGCGCTTTCGAGCAGCCGCGCTCATCACCACTCCTCACCCTTGTAGGGAATCACAGGGCGGCTGTAATCGACCGGTTTCCTTGAACTCGCGGGTTTGACCTTCGCGACGACCGGGCGACGTTCCGCGTTGCGTCGCGCTCGACGTGTACGCTGGCGGGATAGGTCCTCGATTCGGCGCTGCGCCTCGGTGACCGCGAAGATTTGATCTTCGGTCGGACGGCGCTCCCCCTTGCCAGACAATATAGTTCGCGCCCGATCCAATTCGGCAAGAGTGATTGGAGGACGGCGTAGATCAGCGAAAGGCACGTCGAGATATTCTGCCGTTTCGGTTGACGGGACGAATACCTTAGATAAGTCTCGGGGGTCGTACCGTACGAGCACCCGCGTGCCCATGGGGAACATCTGCGTCAACAGTGGATCCCAATAGCGAATGCGGCCGAGTTGAAAGCCATTTTTTGTGATTCGGCGCATCTCCGCCGGCAGGAAATCGATGACAAACCGCGCTGGATCCTCTATGACTGTACGCCGCCTATATTTGATCGCGCGATCCCACACTTGCGCGGGGATCGCGTGCACCCCTCGATGCACCCTCTGGTGATACCGACCGGCAATTTCAAGCGCCATCCATCTTTCAAGTTCCGCCATCGTCATCGACGCTTTTGCTTCGCTGGGGTATTTGCCACGCTGCGCCGGATTCGACATCGTCGTGCCCGGCAACCCGTGAATTCGGCGCATCAGAGTGCCGAGGTAGCGCTCAATATGACCGCCAAAGTGAGGCCGACCGGGTGGCCGGTATTCGAGGCGAATGCCGTAACGTTCGCAACCTCGTCGCAACGCCAAGCTGTGAAACTCCGCGCCATTATCGAGGTGCAAAATCTTCGGAATGCCAAAAGGTGCCCACCGGATCTTCAGCCCTCGTTCCTTGAGCCAGCGATCCTTCGGCAGCCCAGACATTGCCAGAGCGAGCCCGACGGCCGTCGCGGACGGTGGATTGAGGCTCAAGATGAAGGCCAGTACGACCCGCGTGGCGACATCGAAGGCGATCGTGACCCAAGGTCGACCCATAGACTCGCGCTGCAATTCATCGACCACCATGATATCGACCAGCGTGTGATCCATCTGCACGAGTTCGAGAGGCTGTGTGGGTCGAGGTGACTGTCGCGTGCCCGGGGGCGTGGTAACGAGCTCCTTGCCATCTTTAAGCGTGCTGAGTCCACGGTCGCGCAGCCGCGCGACGATCGAACCGCGGCTGGGAACGGAGACGCTTGTCGCCTTGCATCGGCGCTCACACTCCTCCACGATCCAGGACACCGGCAGACGCTCCGTTCGGCACGCCCAGGCATCAATCACCTCGGCCACAGTGGTCTCTTGACCCACGGACAGGCGGCGCCGACCGAGCGGCGGACCCCGGCGCTGAGGAACGAGTGCCGTGACCTCCGGATTGTCACGATACCGGTCGAGCCAGCGCATCACCGTTCGCGCGGTGACGCGAAATATCTCGGCGAACCGCTGCACTCGCGGACCGAGCGGGCCAGCCCCTTCGTCGAGGCCCCTGAGCAGTATCTGGCGCCGTTCCGCCTTCTCCAGGGCTCGTTGCTTGAGGAACAGCAAATCCGCTACCGCGCTAAGTTGCTGCAGCCGTTCGACACGACGCGCTGCCGCCTGCCGAATGCCTTTCGGAAGGCGAGACATCTTAACGGCACCGGGACTGCGGCGACGAGTCACATCGGGGAGTATAAACTCGGATTCCGATTTATGACATGATTAAGTGTCAAACAGGTCAGATTACGCCGTCTTCCGGACATGGTCGCGTTTCGACAATTCAATTCGGGCGACGTGGGCGTGAGCCTAATATTTCCAGCATTTCCTTGAGAGATCTCGATGACATTAATCAGTGACATTGATGACAATAACTTTTGACATCCACAGCATGGTCGATCTTCAGTCGAGAAATCGCTAAGCAGCTTGGAAGGGCGACTGGCTGAGCACCAAAAGGCGCTTGATACGTATAGAGCACAAGGCGGATACACGAGTTCGGTCGAGCGAGAAATCCGCGCCTTCGAGAGTGAGATCCAGGCAATCAAGGATGTACTAGGGAGGGGTCCGTGAGCAAGACACTTGGGACTTTGTCAGCCGACGAGCGACGCGACCTTGTTGAGCGGCTATCGGCAATTGCTACTGTTCGGCAATTCGACGTGGCTGGTGAGCCACAAGCTGCGACG
>JANLPY010000789.1:0-4655 GCA_031367505.1 Hyphomicrobiaceae bacterium
CGTTTCGCGCTGCCCCGTCATTGGGGCAGCGGCCGCACTACCATCGCCGATGGCACGCACGTAAAGCTGAGGGAGAACAATCTGATCGGGTCTCAACATATTCGCTACGGGAGCTATGGTGGCATCGCCTACCACCACATCGCCGATACCTACATCGCCTTGTTCACCAGCTTCATTTCGTGCGGCGTTTGGGAAGCCGTTTACATCCTGGATGGGCTGATGAAAAACCGTTCGGCGATCCAGCCGGACACGCTGCATGCCGACACCCAGGGTCAGAGCGAGCCCGTTTTCGGTCTTTGCAGATTATTGGGCATCAAGTTGATGCCGCGCATGCGCGGTTTGAGTGATACCGTCTTCTATCGCCCGACCAAATCCACCCGCTACCAGCACGTCGATGCGCTGTTCGGTGGCGAGATCGACTGGGAGTTGATCGCCACGCACGCCCGCGACATGATTCAGGTCGTGCTGTCGATCCAGGCAGGCGTGGTCATGCCGTCGATGCTGCTGAGAAAGCTCGGCACTTATAACCGCCGCAGTCTGCTTTACCGTGCCTTCCGGGAACTCGGCCGTGTCGAGCGCACACTGTTCCTTCTGCGCTTCATTTCGAACAGCGAGATGCGCCGCACCATCCGCGCCGAAACCACGAAGATCGAGGCGTACAACGATTTTCTCGATTGGGTTTCCTTCGGCGGACCGGTCGTCAAGAGCGGCGATCCTGTCGAGCAGGAAAAACAGCTCAAATATGCCGGCCTCGTCGCCAATGCGATCATGCTGTCCAACGCCTCGGACATGACGGCGGCGCTTACGGGGATGGCCAAAGATGGCAAGCCCGTAACCCCGGGCCTGGTCGCTTGCCTCAGCCCCTACTTGCGCGAGCACATTCGGCGTTTCGGCCAGTACGTCCTGGACATGGACGACCTGCCTGGACCACTTAACCCCAAGCCGCTCCCGTTCGAGCCAGCCTTGTGACCACTTTTTACACGTATCCTCAACCTAGGCCATGCCGGTTGAGCTGCCACGTTCCGCCGAAGTCTGAAACAACTCCGCTGCCTTCACTTCGTCCTTTCGAATGCCGAGACCGTCCCGATACATCAAGCCGAGCACATTGCCGGCATCGTTGATGTGCGCAGCGAACATTTTCTCAAGCTGCGGCTTGGCCGAGCTGTAGAGTTCGACGGACTTGTTGTGATCGGCCTTCACACCGCTGCCGAGTTCGTAGAGATCCGCAAGGATGAAGAGTGCGCGGGCGTCTCCCAGTTTTGCCGCGCGCTCGGCCCAAGTCACCGCTTCAGCGGCGTCCTTGGTCACGCCCAATCCATCGCGGAGCGCCACGCTGAAGAGAGCCATGCCGTCTCGCGCGCCCGCTTCAGCGGCTTCGCGATAGAGGGCGGTCGCGGCGCGGTCATCCCTGGTCGTCGCCGATGTCCCCCGTCGGAGACAACTGGCGAAGCTCGCCTTGCCATTCGGACTGCCAATGTGAGCCGCCTCCTTATAGAGGCGGCATGCTTCGACTTCGTTCGGCCTCGAACCGGTCTCGATCAAGTCGCCATAGAGCACCATGGCTTCCGTATGTCGGGCAGCACTGGCCTCGGCGAGCAGCGGTTCGGCGCTGGCGGCATCGCCCGAGATGCGGAGCGCCCGGCCGAGTTGCGCCTTGATGCGCGCTTGATCAGCTGGAGCCGCTGATGCCAACTCCTGCCGGCAGATCGATACCGCGCGGCGTGCGTCCACCTGTTCCGGCTCGAGCCCCGGCACCCGTGAGGTCTTGTCAAAGGGAATTGCAGCGAGGCCATCGCACGTGTTGGCAGCAAAAATCTGCCTCGTTGGCCGGAGCGCAAAAGCGGCAATGCCGCCAACGCCGAGTAGTATTGTCAATGCGATGAGTTGCAGCGACCGCCGCGAGCGGGCTGGTGTTACGGATTTGACCGGCGAAACCGGCGGAGCGATATCGGAGAACGTGCGCACCTCAGCGGGTTGAGGCTTTATCGCCGGGGGCAAGCTCAACGAGCCCGCCTCGAGCGCGGCGCGCCATTCGGTAATCGTGCGCGGGCGGTCGTTTGCGCGCAGGTGCAGGGCTCGGTCAATGGCCGCGAGGAACTCCGGCCGATAGTCCGTCAATCCACGCTTGGCCAGGGGCTCGTAACATTCCTCAATCATTCGTTGCGTCGACTCTGGCGGGGCCGAACCGACAATCATGCAGTAGAGGGTCGCGCCGAGGGCGTAGATATCGCTCCAAGCGCCCTGTGCACGCCCTTGCGTCGTATACTGCTCCATTGGGGAGTAGCCGACCTTGATGATCGCCGAGACGTCGGACGACTGTTCGCCGAGGGCCTGTCGCGCGGCGCCGAAATCGAGCAGAACCGGCGTTCCGTCCGTACGGATTAGGATGTTATCGGGCGCGAGATCGCGATGCATCAGGCCAGTCGCGTGAAGCTCTCCGAGCGCATCCAGAAGATCGCGCAAAATGGCGTCAAACTCGGCCTGAGTGGGAGCGCGTCCGAGAGAAGCGCGCCACGCGCGCATGTCGCGGCCGCGCTCGTAAGTGAGCACCATGTACGCTGTGTTATTGGCCTCGAAAATGTTGGAAACGCCTACGATCGCGCGGTGATGGAAGCGGGCCAGAGCCCGCGCTTCCTGGAGGAAGCGATCGAGCCCCCATCGATAGGTCTTCTCACCCTGGGTCAGCGCGGAAACGATCTGCATGTGCCGCCAAGCGAAGCCGCGCGGAAAATATTCCTTGATCGCAAATTCCTTCGCGAGCCGCACGTGCTCGGCTCGGTAGGTCACGCCGAAGCCACCCGCGCCGATGATTGAACGGATCACGTAGTCGCCGACAATGGCGCCCGGCGGGAGGACATCCGAGTTGGGCTGCTGCTGCGTCATGAGCAATTGTTGCTTTTCTGAAGGGCGGACATGGCCCGGTCGCTCACAATGGCTTTGCGCAGAGTCCTCCCGTCAAGCGCGGCAAGCAGCCAGGAGTTGAAATGTTGCACTTCATCTCCCGATGCAGCCGGTTTCGCGTCACGGATCGATACGGCACTATGCCGAGCGCGGCATAGTGCCGTATCGAGCGGCGTAGCCACATCCGCACTGCGCCGCGGTCCCGCAGAGTTCACACACCAGAGCTTGCCAGCGGTATCGCCGGCGATCAGCAGCGCGCCATCTGCGGACTGGCCGATCGCCATGCACCCGAGCCAAGCGTAGTCCTCTTCCCCCGTCGAGGGGGAAGGGCGAAGCGAGAGGGTCGCTAGCGAGGTCAATGTGAGATTGGAGATCACCCCTGATCCAACTCTAGCGGCACATTGTTCTAGCCCATTATCGGCAGTTTCATCAGTAGCGTGAAGCCGTTCAGCATCATAAATGTGCCAATGGCTCCGAGCGTCAGGCTGAGGTAGATCAGGAAGTCGGCGCTGGCGATCAACGCCACCGACGCGAGAACGATCGCGATCTGCAGCAGCGCTTGTCCAAGGTCGAAGTAGGGGTCCTTGCGCAACGCCACGTCGCGCTCTTTCTCAAGGTCCTTGGCTTTCACCCATAGCTCGTCGAGACCTTCGTGCGTTTCCTTGTCGCTGGTGAACTTCACGATTTCGGCGCGATAGGCCTTGATCTTTTCCTCGATCGTCTTGCGTGCGTCCGCCGGCATCGCCGGCGTCGCCTTGATCAGCAGGTCAAGGTCGTCGGCGGCGACCGACAGCACGGTGCGGCGCGTGTTCTTCGCCTGGAAGAACGCCCATGTGTTCGCCGCCTCTATGTTAGAGCGCGTCGCTTCCTTAGTGGCATTGCCGCCGCCCAGGGTGCAGATCGCAAGCAGGGTCGCGAGAATGCCGACATAGACGCCAATCAACCTCGAGCGATGGTCCTCCGCCGGTTTCGCTTCGGTGATTTCGGTGATGGCCATGCGTTTTCCTCCGGTTCCATCTCACCGTCGATTGTCGCAGACCTGACCAATCGATCGTGAGAGTTGTGTCTAAACAGTGACGATGACATCAACGTATCGTGACCGATCGAAGCTGATCCATAGCGCCCCACCCGCTCGTTGATATCGCGAGTTCAGCATAGATGAGCTCGCGCATAGATACGAGGATACCCATGAGCCGTAACGTGTTTTTGAGCACCGTCGCAGCCGCCTTGCTGAGTACGGTTGCAGCAATCAGCCTCCCCAATATGGTTTTGGCAGCCGGTGAACCCATGGTTGGCGGGGCGCCAATGTACGCCACCAAAAACATCATTGAGAATGCGGTAAATTCCAAGGATCACACGACGCTCGTCGCGGCGGTCAAGGCGGCGGGCTTGGTCGAGACGCTTTCTGGCAATGGACCCTTCATGGTCTTTGCACCGACCAACGCGGCATTCGACATGTTGCCAGACGGAACTGTGGCAACGCTGCTGAAGCCAGAGAACAAGGAAAAGCTGGTCAAAATCCTCACCTCACACGTCGTCGGTAAGGCTGTGATGTCTGATGCCATCAGTAAGATGGTCGCCGACGAGAACGGGGCGCACCCCGTCAAGACGCTGAGTGGCGCCATGCTGGTTGCAAAGATCAGCGGCGGCAAGCTGACCCTGACCGATGAAAACGGCGGGGTAGCTACGGTTACCATCGCTGACGTCACCCAGTCGAACGGCGTAATCCACGTCATCGATCACGTGCTGCTTCC
>JANLPY010000071.1:0-9297 GCA_031367505.1 Hyphomicrobiaceae bacterium
GTCATCCGGCATGTACCCGCGCACGCCTATCATGATGGGAAACAGCCGCCCTGCGCGATCTAACGAAGGGGCTAACGCGCCCGCTAGCCAGGTCTCGTTCGCTCGCAAAAGATATCGCCATGGTGGCGCCCTCGCGTAACGTTCTTCAAATGTCTCGCCCCAATGGGCGCGCGCAGACCCAAGTGCGCGCGACAAACCCCGGTCCCACAAATCCTGTTCGCGTAAGCTTAGCCCACGCGCCACGAAGTCGCCATGCGCAGGCAGCTTGCCGAAGAGGACGGCGTCCACCCCCGCAATATCGCTCAAAGCGAGTTCGGGCACCGGAATGACCATACGCCGCCATGACTGAAGGGGTTTTTGTCAGAGGCCAGCGTGATGCGAAGGGTCGCTGCACGATCGCCAGTCCCGAATGTGGCCAGAAAGGCGTTTTGGCCACTATTTTGCCGCCGCGCCTTGTCAATGAGGCGAAACAGCGCCCAGGCTCCCTGCTCTTCCATATGATCGACCTGCTGCCCTGCTTTGAACAAGACAACATGAGCCTCAGGCGTGCCAGCCAACGGCGACCACTGCAGGCTCTTCGCTCCCGCATTCGCCCGATCGAACCGGAAAGTTGTTCCACTTGCTCCAAATTCAACCGCATCTAACGCTGGAGCGAGGGTTTCCAGAGACACCTTGTATTGCAATCCGGCTGTTACCAGATCGCGCAAAACTGGTGTTTGCGCAAATTCGCCGGCGCTCGCTGGATCGAGCAGTGCGGCAACCGGGTCGTCCGTCCGCCAGCGCCAAACCGGACCGCTTGTGTCCATAATTGGTATCAGGCGTTGGCGCACAAAACTGTCCATCGTGCCGTTGTTGCCAAACAGGCGAGAGACGTCGGCCACAGGTGCATCATCCGTGGCCGTTGCGACAAAAGGGTAGTGATTCTCAACCACCCCTTTGCAGTCCGGCAAGACCGCATCTGAATAAACTTTGGATACCACTCCCTGCATGGCCGTGTTCTGAGCAGTACTACCGCCCTTCGTGGTTTGCCCGACGAACCCCTGAAGCAGCGGAGGAGCAGTTGCTCCTGCTGCCTGGACCGCGGCATTGGCTGAGACCATTTGTGCCTGGACAGCATCACCTGCACCATTCGCAGACGCCGAGCGCGCGGCAATTACAGCCTGACCCGCGGTCTTAACCGCCGTTATGAAAGTATCGATAGGAGCGTCCGTTTTGCCGTCGCCAACATAAGTATTGAGTTCGCGGAAATAGCTGGAAATGGTTGAGCCCGCATCCTCGCCACCACCGCCAGTCGGCACGAGCGCAGCCGCGGAACCGAGGGACCGCTTGATACGATCTGCAGCCATCGTCTTGGCAACACCGGTACCGCCAGTGAATGTCGTATTCTTGCGCACTTCGCCCAACAACAACTTCCATGGCGAAGGTATCTTAGTGAATGCACCAAAAGCCGCAAGGTCGGTGAAATAAGCCGCCGGCTGTATGGCTTTAACCAGCCCATCCCATTGAGCGATGTATTCCTTGGCATAAGCAGCCGCCACGCCCGGCCGCACAGAGGCGATCTGTTGCCGGATGGAGTCGGTGTCGGCATCATGTCCGAGCACCCAAAGGTCGCCTTCAAGATCCCTCTGCACCAAGAGCAGCCCGGGCTGATAGATCTTTTCGTAGCCTTCGCGTGTGAAGTAGTAAGGCACTTGCGCACGCAGGACAGCAGACCCGTTCGCAAAAGCCGTTACATCGCCGCTCGAAATAACATTGGTCGCGCTCCACGGTGCGCCAGACTGCGCCATCGCCTTTTGGCGAAGAATTGCGTAAGCACGGTCGGCGACTGACATCGCCTGGATTGAGACACGCGCTGCAGTCACGATCGTGTTATCCAGCGGAGCGCGCCGATCGGGCCAGACGCTGTCGATGTCGTCATCCTTCAGCAACGCATTGAGATGCAGAAGGAGGCGCTTGCGCAAATTGGCCCGGTCACTTCCGGGATAGGCGGCCAGCGCCCAGTCTGCCGTCGCCCAGGCCCGAACCGAGTCTGCATCGATTCCTCCTGGTCGCTGTCCACCCAGCATCAAATACGCTTTCAACGGCTCATAAACTGCCAGCGGGTTTGTCATGTTCTGGTTGATCACGCTTTCGGCGCGGAGCAACAGGCGCGGCAACAGGATGCGCCGCAGGGCCTCGCGATAGGCTTCCTGCGCTTTGGCGGCATGGCCTGACTGGAACAGGCCGAACCGCATTGTCAGCGGAGGGCCACCGGCTTCTTCATCGTCATAGCCCTGCGCCAGCGCGCGCAATTCATCGAGGACGGGGAGCGCCTGTTCAAGATCGGCATCGCTACTGCCAACCTGGCGCAGGTCGATCCCATGCTGTTGGATCGCCGCGCGTGCGGTTTCGGATTGCTCCAGCAGCGTCTTTTGGAAGGAGATGTTGCGGAAAAAACTGATACCCCACAAAAACAGGATCAGTGCCGACAAGGCGGCGATACCGCCAATGGCGCCGGCAAGCCGCGAGCGGAGCCGCAGGCGCGCCCCCGGGTCCATCTGGACCAGCCCGGACTCGCGGAACATGACTTCGGCCAGCAGGCGATTGAGGAAATAGGCTTTGCCCGACCCGCTCGGCGCGACGCGCGGCTGGTCGAACACCTCCGCGACCCCGGCGAGCAGACGGTCGAGCGGGGCACCGGACTGGACACCACTGGTGAAGTAGATGCCGCGCAGCGTGCAGCCATTGGTATCGATGCCCGCGAAGGCGCCATCGAGCAAACGCATGAAGCGCGAACGCAGCGTCGCAAGTTGCGCTGGAAAACCCAGAATCAACGAGCGACGCAGGGCGTCGGGTTCTTCGGCCAGGCGCTTGGCCTGGCGGTCGCTGACCGCCTGCGCAACTTCGTCGAAGGCGGCAGCGATCGCGTCCGACGAAGGCCGGTCCTTATCATAGGCAAAGGTGTGCCCGAGCACCGCGCGCCGTCCTTCGGCGTCAAGGTCTTCGAAGAATTCGACAAAGCCGGCCATGAGGTCCGACTTGGTAACCAGCAGATAGACCGGCACATTCACTTCGAGCCCGACCCGGATTTCTGCGAGCCGGCGCCGGATGGCGCTGGCATGGGCGTCAAGCGCGAGCCGGTCGCATCGAATCAGCTCATCTGCGCCAATGGCAACGATGATGCCGTTGACCGGCTGCAACGGCCGATTGCGCTTGAGCAGGCCCAGGAAATTGCGCCAGGCTTTGCCGTCGGCAGCGGCGTCGGAATCCTGGCTGGTGTAGCGGCCTGCCGTATCGATCAGCACCGCCTCGTCGGCGAACAGGAAATCGAGGTTCCGCGTTCCGCCGGTGCCCTTGAGCGCCTGGTTCGAATATGGGAAACGCAAGCCGGAATTGATGAGCGCAGTCGTCTTGCCCGATCCCGGCGGGCCGATGATGACATACCACGGGCGCGAATAAAGATAATCCCGGCGCTTGCCGCTGGAATCTTTGAGGCCTCCCAGTGCCTCGCGTATCCGCTCGGCCTGGACCTGTTCCTCGCTCTCGGCAGCGGCGCCAACCCCGCCGATCAGTTCGCTTTCGGCGCGGGCAGCCTTGCGCCTGCGCAGCACGACCAGCCCTGCCCAGGTGCCGGCGATGACAACGAACCAGAGTGTCCGCACCCACCAAGGTCGCATCCAGTCGACAACCAGCGGCAGGCCGAGGCACAGGCCCAGCACCAGGAGCAGGACCACGAACAGGCTGACTGTCCACCAATTCGACAGAAAGTTCTTTAGCTTGGCCATGCAGATTCACGGGTCCGGTTTCGAGCTAGCTCAATTTTGGCGGGGGATGACAATCTCGACGCGTCGATTCTGCGACTTGCCATCAGCACTGTCATTTGAGGCGATCGGCCTTGTATCCCCCAAGGCCTCAGCCTCGATACGGGAGGCATCGCTCACGTTCTGCCCGATCATGACGGCTACGGTGTTTGCGCGTGCGCCAGACAACGCCAGGTTATCCGGAAATTGAAGCGAGGCAATCCGATCGCTGTCGGAATGGCCCTCGACAGTAATCTTGCCCTTTTCGCCCTCTAACGCCTTGCCGATCTTCTGGAACAGCGCCTCGCGACCAGGTTCAAGTTGGTCCGACGCGGAACGGAAAAGCTGTCCGACTGTCGTGCGAACGCGGACTGTGGATGAGTCCTCCGTAACCACGACAAGCTTTTGCTTGATCTCATCAGCCAGGAACTGCTTCAGCCGGGTCGACTGCGGACCGGCTGGACCGGTTGGCAATGGAGTGCCATTGCGCGCGAGAGTCAGGCGCTCCGAGGGATTGATAGCGGACACTGCGTCCCACGAAGCACCCCCTGTCCCCATCAGTAAGACGCGCAAGGCGATATAGATGAGCAGCAGGATCCCGGCCGCGATCGAGCCGGCCAGCGCAATATAGCTAAGGAAACCTACTTTCTGGCGAGGAGCCTCAATCCCCTGCCAATGGGACACGAGGACATGAGTCGACATAGCGCGGCTATGCTCCAACGCTCCCTGAAGCTGTCGCATGATTTCCTGAAGTCGGCGCTTCCCATCGGGCTCATTGCGGAACCGGCCTTCGAACCCGGCAGCGAGGCAAGCGTGGTAAAGCTCGATCAGTTCGCCGTGTTGCGCCGGACTGGCCAGCATGGATTCGACCAGCTGCCAAAAACGATCACCGCCAATGTTCTCGTGAAAGGTCTGGACGACCATCGAACTGCGCGCCCAGTCGGCGACTTCATGTTGCCTGCCGGGCAAGTTCTGCACGATGTCGTCAAGCGTGGCACAGACTGCATATTTCGCGCGCTGCCGAGTTTCTTCAGGAAAGAGCGGCGCGATCACTCGGTCAAACGCAGCAATCGCGGCGGTCGCCTGCGTGTGAAATTGCGCTAGTGGCGCTCTTGCTCGGCCACAACGAATGCTCGCTGCCAACGCCAGGATGGGACCAGATTCCAGCATCAATCGGTTCCGAACCAATTGCGGTTGGCTTGGCGGGGGGATGTCGTCTGCGCTCATCCGCGCGGCACTGCCCACTCCTTGCGCGGTAGGCGCGGCCCACGCCGCCACCGGTGCTGGAGCGGCCTGCGGCGCGCCAGATTGATCGAAAGGTTGGGACGCGTCCCATTGGGGTGGAGGCGCAGGCTGCGAAGGAGGTGCGGCGGGCTGGCCCCATGGACTAGTCGGCGGAGGAGTCGGTGCGCCTGGCTGCTGGTTTAACCCCTGCAACGGCGAGGGCCGGAATACCGTGCGATTTGGGTTGGCGTCGTCACCCCCACTCATCGCGAAGCCTCTTTGACACACCACAGTTCAAGCTTGAGCGCCGGCAGCAGATTGTTCGGATCGGCAACGTGTAATCCAAGTGCTGATGCACGAGCAAATTCACGCCATTGTGGTGCACTACGGTCCAGCTCAAAATAAATGTAGCCTGGCAGTACGCGTAACTGCGGTGGCGGCGTCGGAGTGTGTCGCATCGGAATGCCGGGTAGCGAGGAATGCACGATCGCATGCATGTTCTGGCCCGCACCGACCTTAGCCAGATTGGGGAACATTGTACGTGCTTGTTCAAGATTACCGGCAGTGTTGACTGCCAGGTAGAAGAAACCAAATTGATACAGATTGTGGTCCCGGATTACGGAGACGTAAGAACCAGGCTCAACTTCATCGAGCGGCAACCTTTCAACCGAAGTCGGCGCGCTGACCGAAAGCATGTTTTGAAGCGCCACGAACACAGGCTCGAAGGTAAGCTGAAGGTTTTCGTGATCATAGTCGCAGAAGGCCCCGAGCATGCGCTCGGGACGGGTGAGTGTCGCAACTTCGCCAGCCATGCCCGTTAGTTGCTCGAACAAGCGCTCGGGATGCACCGAAGGCAATGAACCGAGATGGCGCAGGATTGGGCACCAGCGATTGAGCGTCTGCAGCAGCAGGAATGAAGCGAAGGTATCGGCGCCGCCATCTGTGGCTTCAACGGCGCGCAAGGCAAGTTCACCGGCTCGCTGCTCGGCACGACCAATGATGTCCGAAAGCCCCCCCTTGAGACGGCCCGTCGCTCGGATATCCTGCACGGGTGGAATATAGCGGTCATCGAACAGCGCACGTTTGTTTTGCAGTTCCCGCACCTTCGCCAGACCGAGACAGACTCGGCCATAAGTTTGATCGCGTGTCACGCCAAAGCGAAGGTTTGGTCGACCGATTTCTACCGGCTCACGCACCCTATCGCCCGAAAAACTGTCCACCAGTTCCACCTCGTCGACGAGGAAACGAATTTCTGCACCGGCGTTTTCACTTTCCCGAAATTCCAGCGCGCCAATGTGCCGGCCTGGCAAAGTGAGGCAGACCACCGCATCGCGAATATCGCCAGGCAAATCGATTGGTGCGGGCAATGGCAACTGGTCAGGCATGGAAAACGCCGTTCCGTCAGGCATAACGCCCGCACAGCGCACCACCGAAAACTTGCCCAGTGCAGCAAGGCTTTCATCGAGCACGAGCTCGGTAATGCCCCAAGGATAAGGGCGGGAGGAATCCAAGCGAATATTGATATTCCAATCGGCGAACCGATCCTGCTGCTGGAAATGTTGCGGCCGCAGGAACATACCTTCCCGCCAGGCTACTCTTTCGCCAGCAGACATTGACGTTCTCACCCCCAAAAAAATAGCCCAGTCTTGTTAGAGCATAGGCCGGCTTGGCGGAAAAGGCTGTTCGTGACTCAATCTCACGTCTAAATTGCTCCTTGCTCTGATTATGCCAAATTTTGCCGGATGACTTTATGGACTCCCAGGACCAACCGTCGTTCGATCCACGAAAATGGGCTTCGTCGCGTCGGGACAATCCGGCAGTGCAGTTGGTCTCTCCAGCCAGTTCACCTCCCCCTGAATCTGCCAAGCGATCAATTCACAGGACGGTGCTGCCCATGGCAGGTCCGGTGTGCTTGCTCGCTTTTGGATTTACCGCTGCGTGGTTGAGCCGGGAAACTCCCCAGGATCATGCCCTCGCGCGACCGATCGAATCGGCAATCGAATCACCTACAAAGCCCAACACATCGCTAAGCCAGAGAATACTAAATCTTGACAGCCCCGCGGGCCTGGAAAGCGCTCTTATTGCAAACCGAATCAGCCAAGAGGAAGCCGCCAAGGTGGCGCGGGTAGCAATCGCTGCGATCGGTCCGCGAAACGAAACCGTGCGTGCTGCGATCTACATCGATAGCGGCGGACCACAGCCGCAACTCGTCCGCATGGAGGCCTCGTTCATCGACAGCTCTGGAGTCACCGCCACCCGCCAGGCCGACGGAAAATTTGTAATAAACGCAGTAAAGCCATCAATGAACTCAGAGATTATTTTTCGCCGTGGTGAGATGAAAGATGAGGATTTTTACTCTTCAGCAGTTACGGCAGGAATTACCGACAGCCTGATCCAGCCTTTTGCCCGAGCTTTTGCGTTCGACTTTAACTTTCAGACAGAAATCACCAAAGGCGACGTGTTCGAAGCAGCCTTTGAGCAGCAGGTAAATGCCAACCGTCAACCAGTCGGAGCCCCTCGACTGCTTTATGCTTCATTCCTGACCAAAACAAAATTCAAGACGCTTTATCATTTCCAGGTCCCAGGCGACCAGGAACAATGGTTCGATGGCTATGGTCGAAGCGTTCGACGTTCGTTTATGCGTACACCGATTGACGGCGCCCATATCAGTTCACATTTCGGCATGCGATTTCATCCAGTTCTACATTACACCCGCCTGCATGGAGGCACCGATTTTGCCGCTCCAATAGGCACACCGATCTATGCAAGCGCAGCCGGAAACGTCACTACGGCTAGCCCTTCATCCTGCGCCGGCAACATGGTCATCTTAAAGCACGACAATGGTTGGGAAACGCGCTACTTTCATATGCTTCACTATGCCCCGGACATACATGTTGGGGAACGAGTAGAACAAGGTCATGAACTTGGCGTCGTTGGAGTGACTGGAATTTGCACCACGGGCCCACACCTCCATTATGAAGTCCATATCAACGGCGAGAAGGTCGACCCTGAGACGATCCCGACCGAACAGGGCGAAAAACTGTCTGGCGCCGCGCTCGCGGCCTTCACCAAAGAACGCGACCGAATTGATGTGGCACGGGCACATCAGGCAAATTGATGCCCGAATGCCTCGGACAATTGCAAAATCTGGGCACCTCCAAAAACCCCTCGCCAATCGGGGTGTAGTTTGATTCAATCGGGCCATTCGAGGAGGTTCGGATGCGTCAGGTGGGATTGTTCGCCTTACCGGATCACCTGAAGCGGCTGTCGGCCCACCGCGATCCGCTCGAGGAGCTGTCTCGGATCATCGACTTCGACGGTTTTCGCCCGACGCTGGCGGCGGCGCTAGCCTACGGTGACGGAACGAAGGGCGGTCGGCCGCCTTATGACCCGGTGGCGATGCTCAAGGTGCTGGTGCCGGCCGCCCAGAACAACGTCAGCGACGCACGGATGGAATATCTGATCCGCGATCGCCTGAGCTGGCTGCGCTTCCTGGGCTTCGATCTCAGAGCGGCGACACCCGATGCCAACACGATCCGGCTGTTTCGCGAGAAGCTGACAGAAGTCGGTGCGCTCGACGGGGTGTTCACCGACTTCGACCGGCAACTCGAGGAACGCGGCTGTCTCGCCATGGGCGGGCAGATCGTCGACGCGACGCTGGTCAATGTTCGATCGTTGGATAAAGGGCCGCACCTACTGGTATCGGCCATTGGACTGCCGTTGATGAGCGAGACCGAAAGGCGCCGATTCAATTCATCCACCCTCAAAATTGGGATGCCTAAAGGCAGCCGCCTCTACGGCGAGGAATTTGCGTTATCGGACCGCCGGGTTACGCGGCAATGTGTGACAATTCAGCACACCTCGACAGGCTTGGATAGCAATCGTAGATTAAAATCATCAGCCGTGATTCGAGTTGGCGCCATTTTTAGCGAGGAGGTTGATGTGCTGGAAATCAGTCAACAGGCTCACGATAAATTTCTTGCTAATTCAGCCGTGTCATTTGATCTCACCTGCGATCGCTTCGTCCACGAACATTTCCCTGAGCTATGTGCAATGTCTCCACCAGAAACAATGCAGGAGGCGACGGACAATGCAGTTGCTTCAGCTGAGCGCGCTGGTTTTGTTCGAGAACCAGACACGTTGCAATTTGTCTATTTGTGGTTCTTGCTCGGTCGCGATTTCGACGTGAACCCGCAATACCGCTGGCTTATCTACATCCTCAGCAACCGCTCCGTCCCCCCCTCCACACGGCTGGAACAGGTGGTGGAACTAGTGGCGCGACGTATGGAATCGG
>JANLPY010000073.1:0-1890 GCA_031367505.1 Hyphomicrobiaceae bacterium
GCACATCAACTATTGCAAAGTCTGGTCGAAGCATCCTTCGCGCTCGAAGTGCAAGATGCCGATCATCTGAATTGGAACGACATCATCGCGCTCGGCAAGGTTCCATTCGAGGCGCTGAAGGAACGGGCAATCCCACTCGCCTCCGACAAGCTGCTGCCCGACGGCCATCCGAATGCACTGCGGCGCGGCAACAAACATTTGTTTTATGTGAAGGAGATCGACCGCGCCACCGAACCGCTGGTCGCCTCGATCAAGCGCCGCAGCATCCAGGAGAAATGCAAGCACTACGCCGAGTTCATCAAGCGCGGCCTCTACCGTACGCACTTCGGCTTTCCGAACTGCATCGTGTTGTTCATCACCACCAACGAAACGCGCATGCACGCGATGATGAAGCTCGCGGAGAAGGAGATCGGCAACGCGACCTGGCTGCTGTTTTCACACACCAAGGATTGGGCGAACGAGCCAAGCTTCCCCGCTCCCCCGTTCGATCTCTATACCCGTGGCTGGAAGCGCAACTGTCATCCGGATTTTCACATGAACCGGTTCGACGTTGCATGAGGTGACGCGCAGCGTCACCCAACGGACGACGCAAAGTCAACAGAAATCTGCTCACGATTTGATGTAGCCTCCCTCGACAAGGCGCCCACGCGCGATGTAATGACGCTCGCGGTTCATTTATTATGCGGCGCTGCTTCTGTTTGCCTTATTGCTGCAACAGTGTATACTGTTACTAGACCTATAGTCATTATTATAGTAACTGTCACATCCCTTATGAACGCATCAGTTGCCACCATTATCAACCGCGAAGGATCGCTCACGATCCTCTCCAATCTTGCCGCACACTTTGAGCACTACCCCGTTCACGACGACGGTGCGCGTGAATATCTCATGATCGAAGCGCGGCGCCTCATGACCGCCATCACCAGCGATATCGCCGTCATTGACTAACGCCATGAGCCTCAAAACCAAACTCGTGCACATCGACAAGCCTGCCACGATCAAATGCGGCGACCTTACCATCGATGTCATCTTGCGTGACTTTAAGCAGAGCTATGGCAATGATCGCTGGCTGGTCGAGCCCGTCGCGGGATCAGGCCGCGCCTGGGTCGAGACGATCTTTCCGAAGCATGCGACCCGCAAGCGGCGCTGACCGATGCCCCGCCGCGACGGCTGAAATGACAGAACAACCGTGCATGGGCGACCCCCACCTTCCGTGATCCGGATTTCTGTATTTCCCCATCAACTGCTGTGGTCAGGATCACAGGATCACGGGCTGCGAAATCACGCGCGTCTGGACGACCCACGTGGGCACCACGAGAGCGGAGTGTAGCCACCAGCAGACGAGCCTGACGGCAGGCACCCTACTGCACAAAACGCACAAGTCGCTGAAGATTTCTGCGCCGTGTTCGAAATTTCGTCGCGCTCATCTCGGCGTTGGAACTCGGATCATGGGTTTTGGTTCCTACAACAACGCGCGGACTTGGCTGCTGCACAAGCTACGAGCGGCGCTGGTCCGGCCGACCGCGCGAAACTCAGCGAACACGTTGAAATTGATACGGCATTCGTGGGGTCCAAAGTTGCGGGAAAGTCGCTGGTGCTGGTCGCCGCCGAAACCGACGGCGGCGTCCGCATGGCTCCGAAAACAGCAACGCTGAAACTTTAATGCGCTTCGCCGATGCGCAAACCGGACGCTTTAGTGATGGCGGCGGCCGTGACCACGATGGCCGTTTGTGTCGCGACAGCACCACGCTAAGGACTCTCCGAACAATAGCTGAATCGCGATCTGTTGGCGTGTGACTTTGTGACTCGGGCGCCGGGGATTCCGTCGAGGCGCGAACAGTCGTAGCTCGAAGGAATGATCGACACAGATGCGATACGGTTACGCTGGGA
>JANLPY010000074.1:0-7580 GCA_031367505.1 Hyphomicrobiaceae bacterium
CATGCAGGTTTTTAATGGTCGTACCGACGCGTTCCTGCGTCATGAAGCTGCTGGCGGGATCGTCCTCCTCGCTGCAGCCGTCGTCGCGCTTCTACTGAGCAATTCGCCGCTGGCCTGGGCCTACGATGCGCTCCTGCATACTCCTGTTTCCGTCCGCATCGGCGCATTCGCAATCGACAAGCCGTTGTTGCTGTGGATCAACGATGGCCTGATGGCGATCTTCTTTTTTCTGATCGGCCTTGAAGTGAAGCGCGAAGTATTGATCGGCGACCTGTCGTCAGTACGGCGCGCCATACTGCCGTTGATCGCGGCTATCGGCGGCATGGCTATTCCGGCAGTGATCTACGCACTGATCAATGCAGGGAACCCGGGGGGTCTCAGGGGATGGGCCATTCCTGCGGCGACTGACATTGCATTCGCCGTTGGGGTGCTGGCGCTGCTCGGCTCGCGCGTGCCAGCCTCGCTGAAGTTATTCCTGTTGGCACTCGCCATCGCCGATGATCTCGGTGCCATCGTCATTATCGCTTTGTTCTACGCCCATGATCTGGCGCCAGCCGCGCTCGGCCTCGCGCTCACCGCCACCGTTGTGCTATTTGGCTTGAACCGCACGGGGGTGCGCACCTTTGCACCTTACGTGCTCGTCGGCGTATTCATTTGGGCGTGTGTGATCAAATCAGGCGTGCACGCAACACTAGCGGGCGTCGCATTGGCGTTCGCTATCCCGCTACGCAGCGATAACAAAAGTCCGTCAATGCTGGAGCGTGCAGAGGACGCACTCGAACCCTGGGTTCATTTCGGCGTCGCCCCCATCTTCGCCTTTGCCAATGCCGGTGTGTCACTAGTGGGATTCAGTCTCGGTTCTATGACCGCGCCGATCCCACTCGGCATCGCGGCAGGGCTGTTCCTCGGCAAGCAGATCGGCATTTTCGCCAGCACGTGGATCGCCGTGAAGCTCGGCATCGGGCTGATGCCACAGGGGGCAAGCTGGCGGCAGATTTATGGTGTCGCCGTACTGGGCGGCATTGGCTTCACCATGAGCCTGTTCATCGGCACGCTGGCGTTTCCAGACCCGTCATACGCAGTTGCCATTCGCGCCGGCGTTCTGGTGGGATCGATCGCGTCAGCGGTATTGGGCTATGCGGTGCTGCGCTCAGGTTCTAGGGACCCGCTTGAGCCGTTGATTGCTGGCGCACAGACCAGCCGGCGTGTGGACGGTTGAGCACTTCATCTCCCGTACAGTTGCGCGCAGCCGTGTGGACCGGCTACGCTCGTGACACAAGACCCAGAGCACGAATGACCAATAGCGATGAACCGGTCGCTTTTAGCTCGGCTCCTCCCGGCATAACCTGAAGCGAGGCAGCCTCGAACGGCACCACTCGTGAACTCCCGATGGCGCAGTAAACGCTTTCGAGCCAGCGAGGCTGCACAAAGCGGAACTCCCCCTACGGAGTCGGTGCTTGGCTTTTCGCCCGCAGGGAGTACTTTCCCGTCGCTCCGACTTCTTTGGCGGCCTGCTGCAGCAGTTGCCTGAACTCGTCGCGCTGCTCGTGAATCGAGGCGATCACAGGGCCGGTCGGAATGCCGAGTCCAACCAGCGCTGCTTCAGACAGCTGCAAGCTGGCCTCGATGGTTTCGGGCACGGCATCGGTAACGCCGATGGCATAGAGATGTCGGGCGTGCTCGGCATCGCGGGCACGCGCAACAACCAGAATGTCCGGTCTTGCGTTGCGCACCTCCTGCACGATGTCGTTGATCAATGACCGTGTGTGAATGGTGATGATCACGCCGGACGCGTCCATAAGTCCGCAAGCTTTCAGAAAAGCTGGATTGGTCGCATCGCCGTAGTAGACGGTATGGCCTTGCGCGCGATCTTCGGACACGGAATTGGAGTCGTGGTCGGCTGCTGTATAGGCGACCCCATGTCGCTTGAGCATGGTGCACACGACCTTGCCCACACGACCGTGACCGACAACGATAGCATGCCGCTTCTGCGGTACTGGCAGTTCAGCCAACGCTGTGTCCAACTTGATCGGCTCCTTGAGCAACGCCGAACACCGGTTGGCGACAAGGGCAAGGATGGGAATAAGCGCCATCGTCAACGAGGTGACGGCGAGGGTAAAACTCGCGACCGACGGCGCGACCACGCCAAGTGTCGCGGCAAGCCCGATGCCGACGAAGGCAAACTCGCCACCGGGGCCAAGCAGAAGGCCGGTTTCGATCGATGCCGGCACGGACAGCTTGAACCAGCGCGCGAGACCAGCCAAGACAATGGCTTTCAGCCCGATGAGGCCGATCACGCTGGCCACCAGCCACAGTGGCTCGCGCGCCAGCACGCGCACGTCGATGCTCATGCCGACCGTGAAAAAGAAGATGCCGAGCAGCAAGCCCTTGAATGGTTCAATGGTCGCCTCGATGGCCTTGCGGAATTCGGTTTCCGCGAGCAGGAGGCCAGCGACGAAAGCGCCGAGCGCCATCGACAAATCAGCTGCGTCGGCGACCACGCCGGTGCCGACGATGACGAACAGTATCGCTGCAATGAACAGGTCGCTTGATTGTGTCCGGGCCACTTGCCGAAACAATGGGCGGAGCAATGCCCGGCCGACCAGCGCGATTAGTACCACGGCGGTGATCGCCTGAACCAGCGCCATGCCAACGCTTGCCAGGACCGAGCTGCCCTTGTCGGCACCCAAAATCGAGACGAACATCAAGATCGGAATGACCGCGAGATCCTGCGCGAGCAATACGGAAAAACTCGCCCTGCCAGCGCTCGTCGCCAAGCGGCCCTGGCTGGAGAGCACTTCCAGCACGATCGCTGTCGAGGATAGTGCAAGGCATGCGCCCAGCATGATGGCGATCGGAGTCTTCTGACCGGCCGCCGCGATGATAGCGGCGAGGAGCGTCGTCGTGATTACCACCTGCAATCCGCCAAGACCAATCACGAGACGGCGCATCGCCTTCAACCGCTCGTAGGACAGCTCCAATCCGATCAGAAAGAGCAAGAAGACGACGCCGAGATCGGCGATCCCCGTCACGTTCTTGGCATCGACAACCGTGAACCAATAGAGGAGCGGCACTTGACCAATGAACGAGCCAAGCCCAAGCGGGCCGAGCAAGGCCCCCGCCCCGAGATAACCGAGTACCGGGCTTATTCCCAAGCGATGCACGAGCGGCACGACAATGCCCGCCGTACCGAGCACCACGAGTGCGTCGCTGTAGACTGGTATGTTGATGGATGATGCCAAGGTCCCCTCCGCGCGACGACTACCCTCTTTTTACATTGATTTGCGGAGGCCGTGAGGCGTGACCAAGCATCGGCGTCTCGTGCATTCTCCAGGACTGGATCCGTTTCACTTGCGCCTGTTCCCGGCTCACCTATGCTCGACCGATGTCCAAGCACGAAAAAGCCAAGCTCGACCTCGCCACGCTGCGTGCCATCCCGCCCGGCATCTGGGCGCTCGGCTTCGTCGCCCTGCTGATGGACATCTCCTCGGAGATGATTCATGCGCTCCTGCCCATCTATCTTGTGACGGTCATGGGCGCCTCCACCCTCACCGTGGGCATCATCGAGGGCATCGCGGAAGCAACCGCGTCAATCGTCAAGATCTTCTCCGGGGCCATCAGCGACAAGCTCGGCAAGCGGAAGCTGCTCGCCGTTATCGGCTATGGGTTGGCAGCATTCACGAAGCCAGTGTTCCCCCTGGCGTCCTCGATAGGTTGGGTGATTGCTGCACGGTTCATCGACCGCATCGGCAAGGGAATCCGAGGCGCGCCGCGCGATGCGCTGATGGCCGACATCGCGCCTGAGCACCTGCGTGGCGCGAGCTTCGGATTGCGGCAATCGCTCGACACGATCGGTGCGTTCGCAGGGCCGCTCCTCGCGATTCTACTCATGTGGCTCTATGCCAACGACATCAAGGCGGTGTTCTGGTTCGCGGTCATTCCGGCCTTCCTGGCCATGGCCTTCATGATCTTCGGGGTACAGGAGCCGGATCGACCGCCGGGGCTGCGGCAAGTCAAGTCGCCACTCAGCCGGGAGGAGCTCAAACGCCTCGGCAATGGATACTGGTCTGTCGTCGCCGTCGCCACCGTGTTCACCTTGGCACGGTTTAGCGAGGCCTTCCTGCTGCTCAAGGCACAGTCGGTCGGTCTGCCCATCATGCTCGTACCGGCCGTGATGGTCGTCATGAACCTCGTCTACGCTCTCGCCGCCTATCCCGCAGGCGTGCTGTCCGACAACCGCGGTCGCGGGACGATCCTCGTTGTCGGTCTCTCTTTCCTGATCATTGCCGACCTCGTGTTGGCATTCTCGTCAGGAGTGGCCGGCGTGATGATCGGTGTCGCGCTGTGGGGCCTGCACATGGGCTTCACGCAAGGTCTGCTGACGACGCTCATCGCCGATACCGCACCCGCCGAGCTGCGTGGCACCGCCTTCGGCATGTACAATCTCCTAACTGGGCTGGCGTTGCTCGCAGCAAGCATCATCGCGGGTGCACTGTGGGACTGGATCGGCCCGCAAGCGACGTTCCTCACCGGTGCTGCGATCACGGCCGTTTCTCTCGTCGGCTTCGTCTTGCTCGGCGGACGCGCTTCTGCAGAACGGGAGACTCCACATTGATAAAACCTCGGAGCAACAGCTTGCTCACCACAAGCACTGTCATGGAAATTTACATAGATAGTTCAATCACATAGGTGTTCGCACTTTTATCCTGTATGGCGCGCCACCACTCCGGAACAAATGTGCGAACACCCTCGCCCGCGACCTACGTCGCGAGCGTGCAGTCCTATGAACCTGCCGCAGCATCGAGCACCGTAGAGCGGAGAGCAAGATATCAAGAAGATCGTGCGTATTTGCCAGCCGTCGAGTGGAGCCGCCGCACGGGCTCGTGCTCATACCGGGCGCGGCAGCTTACGAAGGTTGACCGGTCGACCATCTGGCCGAAGGCTATTCATCGTATTGACCCTGGCTGCGTGAAAACGTTTTTGCTGATATGATTGTCCTCGCGCTTTGCGGAGGGATTTGATGAAGCGCTGCATGGCTGGGGCGGATCGTGGGCAATCGACCCTGTTACCGGAATGCCTCGATGACTGGGTCGACGAGAGCAATCCGGTTCGCGTAATCGATGCATTCGCCGACGCGCTCGATCTGGCCAAACTCGGGTTCAGCGGCGTTGAGTCGGCATGACTGGCCGGCCAGCCTACCATCCCTCGGTTCTCTTGAAGCTCTACATCTACGGCTATCTCAATCGCGTGCAGTCGAGCCGGCGGCTTGAACGCGAGGTCGGCCGCAATCTCGAGGTGATGTGGCTATTGGGTCGCCTCATCCCCGATGAAAAGTTGATCGCCGATTTCCGCAAGGACAACGGTCTCGCCCTGCGTAAAGTCTGCGCCGAGTTCGTCGCGCTTTGTCGACAAATGGGATTGCTTGCGAAGGCGAGCGTCGCCATCGACGGCAGCAAATTTAAAGCCGTCAACAACCGAGACCGCAACTTCACACGTGGGAAAGTGGAGCGGCGCCGGGTGCAACTCGATGGAGAGCGTCGCGCGCTATCTCAGCCAGCTCGACACCGCCGACCGGCACGAGCCATCGCAGACCCTCACGCTCAAGACGACGCGCCTCGAGGAGAAGTGAGCAAAGTTGCAAGATGAGATGCAGCGGCTCGCGGCGTATGAGACGCTAATGCTCGCCTCGCCCGATCAGCAGATCTCACTCACTGATCCAGACAGTCGTTCGATGGCGACCGGTGGGCGCGGCTGCGGTGTCGTCTGCTACAATGTGCAGGTCACCGTCGAGACCGTGCATCATCTGATCGTGACGCACGAGGTGACGAATACGGGCTCGGATCGGTCACAACTGGCCAACGTCGCCAAGCAGGCGAAGGCGGTTCTGCAAGCAGAGACGCTCGAAGCTGTCGCCGATCGCGGCTACTTCAACGGCGAGGAGATATTGTCGTGCGAACAGGCCGGAATTACTGTGACGCTGCCAAAGCCAATGACGTCGGGCGCGAAGTCGGAAGGCCGCTTCGGGAAGCAGGACTTCGTGTATCTGCCCGACGAGGACGTCTATCGCTGCCCGGCCGGCGAGACGTTGAAGTTCCACTACGCCAACGAGGAACACGGACAGAAGATGCGTCGCTACTGGACGAACGCCTGCAAGACTTGCGCGATCAAGGATCAGTGCACCACGGGCAAGGAACGTCGCATCACCGTCAGAGGGTCGCAGCGCGTCCCATCGCGGGTGCGGAACCAACCCTTGAAGTCGATCGCCCATTCCGCATTGGGCGCGGTCGCTTGATGCACGATCTCGCCCTGCGCCACGGCCAGACGCCGGCGCCGCCGCACCTCCACAAGGCCGGCCTGCTTCAGGATATCGCCGATCGTCGAAGCCGCCGGCCAGTCGATCTTCGGCTGCTTGTCGGCGAGCCAGGCCTTGATCTCCCTCGGCCCGAAATGCGGAAACAGTCGGCGCGCCGCAATGATCGCGTCAGCGTTCCTGACGGTGGTCGTATGCGGGCGGCTCGAAGGCGCGCGCGACTGCTCCTCGAACCAACGCTGATCGCCGCTCTGCCGCCGCCGCTGCCACACGTAGAACGTCTCACGGCTGACGCCATGGCGCGCGGCCACCTCGCTGACGCTGAACGCGCCCGTGTCGTAGTCCTTGATCATTGCGATACGCTCTTCCACAGGACAGGTCTCCTTGAACGGCATCGCTCGATTCCCCCGAATCAAACGAAAACCTTGACCTGTCAGGAATGCTCCCGGTCTATTCTGTCAGGGATGTACCCGGTTTATACCCTCCCTGGCCTCCCCCGATTATCTCCCTGTGCGTCGCAGATCGCCTGGAATTTCCGCCAAGCGTGACCCGAAGAAAGAACGTCGCCTGCCAGCTCTTTGCCTTCACCAATGGCGCTCGGCCAGCAATTTCTAACAGCTCGCCGGCAAGCTGGACGGCGCGCACCCGCAGATCGACCGGAGCATTGGCCTGCTGTTGCAGGACCATCAACACATCGCGCGCCTCGAGCGCAGGGCCGATACGGGTTCCGTCTGTCTCGGTTAAGCGGACGTTCAGTCCGAGTGCAGTCCCGACGATCACCATCCGCTTGCCCAATCTCTGCGCTGCTTCGCGGCTCCTTACCTTGGCGGTCGGTCCCATCGGGAGATCGATGATGATATGCGTCACGCCCGCAGCTGCCTACTTTGACAATACGGATGCTACGAGTTGGCTGGTGCTGTCGAAATCTAGAGAGCGTTCGACCTGGATCAGGATGTCATCGGCGGGGCTCAGAGGTGCAGCTCCACCCCTGGCGATGCATCCCGCCTCCCGTTCCACGACGCATCGCATGGCGGTCACACTCAGATCCACAGGTGCAACCGTTTCCATCTTATCCGCCGTGCCAGTCGGCGACGTAATGGCCCGCGATGACGTCTTCGGTATGGGCAAGCCCAACGCCGCGATGATGGGGACGACGAGCATGGTGGTGCGGTGGCCCGGCAGGCTACCGACGCTGTGCTTATCGGCGACAACAGGGTAGGGCCACGAGATGCGGTCGCCGACGTCGATCATCGCCCTGGTTAGATGGATC
>JANLPY010000085.1:0-5817 GCA_031367505.1 Hyphomicrobiaceae bacterium
CCGCTTGATGAAGGCGCTATTTTCCGGCTCGATTTCCACGGCTTGGCACGCATATTCGATCGCATCCCGCAGCCGGCCAGATCCTGCCAGGATTTCGGCCAGGGCCATCCGGACGGTCGCCGAACGAGGGGCCGTGGGAAGCGCCTTTTCCAACTTGGCGATAGCCAGGTCTGTTTGATTTTGTCGCAGCAGTGACAGGCCTTCGGCCAATAGGGCATTCCACTCATAGCGCATGTAACGACCTACATATTCGACGAATGTGAAGCCACCTTCATCGAAATAGCGATAATGGCGGTCTGGTGGTGCGTAGGTCAGGCCGAAATGGCGGACGATGGCCGGGTGCATGGGCGTCTCGGTCGCGGGCAGCGCATCAGGCTGGCTCGCGATAAGCCGGGCAATTGCCGCCGGGTGCTCCCCCATCCGAGCGAACACTTCCCCGGCAATCCAGCACACCATGGCTGGTTCGGGGTGGTTAGGAGACCGGAACAGACGTGTCGTTTGCAACTGTGCTTCGATACGATCGGCGATCTGCATGTCACAGGCAGCATCTCGTTGCCGTTGACTTTGCAGGTGCAGTTCCATCATCCGTTCCGCCCGGCGCACCGTGGAAGTGTCGGCCGCCAGATAATCGGCAACCGCGCTCGCCGGTGACGCGCCGGCAGCAATCATGCGATTGAGAAAGCTGTCGCCCAATTCCGCGTTGTAGGGGCCGCTCTGCTCGATGGTCGGTTCTGGCCGGTTCAGGGGATGCGGGCTACCGGCATAGGGCCAAAGAAACACCGCACTGGCATGCGGCACCAGATACACTTTTGCCTTTGTCGCCAGGTCTCCGATGCGAGGGACGAAGTTAAGAACCTGCTGTACCACAGCCGTGGCATTCGCGACCGCCTGCCGGACATCCTCCGTCGCATCCTGGTACGACGCGACGTATGTCACATCATGATCGCTGTCGGAGGGCAACAAACGACGATACAGCGAACACAACGCACCCATCTGGCAATTACCAACGAAAACCGTCGACAAACGCGCCGGTTCGACGATGACCGCCGGCGCCGAAAGGTCCTCGGCCGGCATGGCGTCGCGGTTCCGATCCGGCGCATCAGGCCGATGCAGGCGCGCCTCACGAATGGCAAACGCCAACCTTCGTTGATCGTTTTGACCCGCGAGGTCCATCGGGCTGATGGCGTCCGGGTGCTCGATCGTGACGTGGATTCGGCCGGTCGCCGGGCGCGCCATCAAAGGAAGCGGAATGTCGCACGTGGCTGGGCCTGACAGTTCGGCGCGATAGACCTCGGTTCCCTCGACCTTGATGACGACCCTTTGGGCTGGACGCGCCGGCGCCTCGACATAGGGGTGCAGATCGAGCGCTAACAGGCAGGAGTCAAAATCCCGGCCATCCAGCCAGAATTCGCTGACAGCATCGATCATCCACCGAAAGTCGACCTCGGCTGGCGACCATCCTGTACCGACCAAGCTGTCGGCGTTGCCGCCGCTGCCGAACGTCACATGAGCGACCGTCTCATCCACGTGCTGCAAACCTCTCGTATCTCGAACTCACGCTTGGACTATACGCAACCGCCGAGGCCGCCCGAAAGCCGTATATGGGTGGACCGCGGGCGTTCCCTTGTCTGCCGGACCCGGACTGGTTTGAGCGGGCGCCGGGACACCTGCCGCCACCATCCGTCATCCCGCGCGCCGGATGCTGAACAGAGCGAGCCCAATGGCCGCATATCATACGGGATGGATCCAGGTCGATGATCGGCGCCACCTAACGCGGGTGGAATTCCAGCCGTAGCAACGGGCATCCAGCATCCCCTGTCGAGGCCGCTGGTGCCGATTCGTTCGGCCTTCGGGCACCGGTTACCACTATAGGGATACCCACCCACCGCACTTCCAAGGATCCACAAAGGAAAGTCTACTCCCCCAGCTCTTCCACCGTGTCGCCGCCGCTGTTGACGCACCGCGCCGGTCGGGTTAAGCGCTGGCGCGCTTGCGATTGACGCTGAACCACGTTAATTAGCGCGCCAGGCGCATACCATACTGGAATTGCAAGCGAGAGCAACCTATGCGTGCAACCTGGGCCATCTGTATCGGCGATTTTGGACAAAGGGCTGAGTGTTGGTTGATGCATTTGACGAAGGCGCCACAGTGACGCACCCGGCCACGAATTCGCGCCCAAGTCCGGAAGAATTAAGGACGCTTATCGCAGTCGCTCAATCGCTTGAAAGAGCCAACGAGTGGCACGAGGCCGAACGGGCTTGGCGCGAGGTTTTGAAGGTCGCCGAGGATTTCTGGTTGCCGTATTTGGCGCTGGCGCAGATCTACAAAACTGTTGGGCGGCACGATGATTTAATGAAGGCTCTCGAGTTGGCCGAAAAGATGGTTCCGGATGACGACGTCGCTGCCAAGGCGCGCCTTTCAGAGCTTGCCGGGGGTTGGGCTGCGGCAATCGAACGCTGGCAGCTTACAATTCTGGTGTCGCCGGATGTCTGGCATCACTATATTTCGCTTGCGAGATCCTATGAGCAGTTGTCCGACATTCCCCGATGCATCGAGGTACTTTGGAAAGCCGAAGTAAAATTTTTTGACGAAATCGACATTGTATCGGAACTCGCGCAGGTGGCGCAGCGTCACGGCAGATGGGCCGAGGCGGAACGTTGCTGGCGGAAGTATATGGCCGCCCGTCCGCAGGATTCCTTTGTGGTCCGGCATCTGGCTTTTGTAGCACGGCAAAATCGTGCCTCGATTTCACCCGACTTTAAGGAAAGCGATCTTTTTGCCTATAAGACATTTGACGACGCACGCGAGCAGATACAAGATGTCGTGCGCTACCACGAGCTCAGTGCGCCAGTACTGCCGGAGCTATCGCAGCCGGCGTTCTATTACGGCGCCTCGGAGGAGATAATCGACAAAGGCATAAATCATCTGAAATATTTCGTTGGCACTGGCGTGTACGAGTTGCGTAATGCCCAGATTTTCCGGGAACGGTTGGTTCGATGCGGTGGCTTCATCCTCCACGGTTATCAGATGGAGAGCTATGAGCATGTGATTCGGCATAAGCTGGATGATGAGCTCCTGTTGCCAATCCGAGACCTGAAAACGCGTACGGTTGCTCGGCCTGTCGTTTCGCTTCAGATCGGCGCCTATCCGGTGTACGGCCATTGGCTTGTCGACGTTATGCCACAAATATACGCGCTTATCGAGCTCGGTTTTCGGTTGAACGACCTTCAATTTGTACTACCTGACCTGCTTCCTAGTTATTATCGCGAATTTTTTAGCTACTGCGACGTGGATGAAAGTCAAATTCTGATACATGACCATAATCGTGAGATGTTGAATTGCGCCTTGCTGATTGTCCCCACGCACATGAACAATACTCGGACGTTCACGCCGAGCTTCCGAAAGGGTGCCGAGTGGTTCCGAAACAATATCGAGCGCCAGCACGGCAGGCTGCGCGATGAAAGCAGGCCAAAGCGTCTGTTCGTGGCTCGCCAAGATCAAACGTCGGGGCGGCCGCTTATAAATCGCGGAGAGATAATCGAGTTGGCGCGTGAGCGAGGATTTCACATCATGCTGCCAGAAACGCTACCTTTGATCGAGCAATGGCGTTATTATGCGTCCGCGGATATCGTCGTCGGAGAATACGGTTCAGCCCTGCATTCCAGCATCGTCTGTGATCCCGGTACGATCATGTGCTGCCTCCGGGGTACCGCGCTCGGTCCAGGTTATCTTCAGTCAGGAATAGGGGAAGCGTTGTCGCAGCCAACTGGATATATCTTTGGTCAAACCGACGAATCATCTGGGCTTCCATGTTATGCTATCGACCCTGAATTATTTCAGGAATGCGTAGACTCATTATTGCTAAAATGGGACGTGTAATGTTCCGCCATGTGTGCGCGAAGCTTCGGCCGGCACAGACGGGACCGGGGTTCGGCCGCACTTGCGCCCTTGGCGCCTATCTACCCGGCCACGCGGCGATCGGGACGGACTAAAGCGCCTCGCCATGCTATCGCTTTCTTTCCAACAGGCGCAAACGGTGCTATGAAATGCGCGCGGCGCGCCGGTTCGGTGACCATATCGGAAATGTCAGTCGGAGACGTTGGATGAGTCTGTCGGTGCTCAATGAAACGCCTGATTTGGTCGCACCGCCCCTGGGCCTAAGGGGTGAGCCGACCATCTCCCAACTCTTAACCAGCCGCCAGACAGAAAGTCTATTTTGGCCCTCGTGTGCACCAATGACGCCCAGCGCCTGGCATGGACATGTTACGTTTTCCCATTGGGTTATGGCGGCGATCCGGCCGCGGCGGGTTGTCGAATTAGGCACCCATTACGGCGTGTCGTTCCTTGCATTCTGTAATGCGGTGCAGCGCCTCGGGATAGAGGCGCAATGCTTTGCGATCGACACATGGGCTGGCGACGAACATACCGGCGCCTATAGTGAAAAAATTTATGCCGACCTGGCGCAATTCGTCGAGGGGCGGTTCCCTGGATTCGCACATCTTATTCGTGAATATTTTGATACGGCACTGCATAAATTCTCTGACGGCTCGATCGACCTGCTTCATATCGACGGACTGCATACTTACGATGCGGTGTCAAACGACTTCCGGACATGGTTACCAAAAATGTCCCGCGGCGGGGTTATTTTGTTCCACGATGTCGCGATACGGGATCGCGATTTCGGGGTGTGGCGGCTGTGGGAGGAGATTGCGCCCCGATTGCCGAATTTCCGTTTTGAACATTCCGCCGGATTGGGCGTATTGGCGGTTGGTAGCGAGGTGCCTCAGGCACTGCTGGATCTCTGTGCCGAGAACCAGACCGACGCCGGACACCAGATCCGCCGGCGATTCGAGACACTTTCCAACGAAGCGCGCAGAAACGGCGGTTACTATCACTCCATTGTTTCTAGATCGATTGGGTCCCGCAGGAACCTTGCCCAGGGCTGTGCCACGACGCAAAGCAGCACTAGCCCCTTTGAGGTCAACAGACTGAGGCATCCCAGCGCGGTTGACGGTATCAAATCAGGAGGTTTCGGCTTTCACACGGACTTTGAAGATAGGCCTTGGTGGCAGGTCGACCTAGGAAGCGAACGCGACATAGGCGACGTCGTAATATACAACAGACTGGATGGCCCCTGCGCCGAGCGGGCTCATACTATGTGCGTACTGCTGTCGTGCGACGGTAACGACTGGGCTGTCGTATACAGGCATGACAACGTCACGTTCGGTGGAATTGACAGCGTACCTCTGATTATAGGCGGCGGGCGACGCCGGGCGAGATACGTTCGCGTTCAGTTACAGCATCGCGATGCATTGCATCTGGATCAAGTGGAAGTTTACGGGCTCGAATGACGACAAGCGCGAGACAGCCTGAGATTGTCTCTTCCCCACTTACCTAATCTGCAGCGGCATCAGGATAGCCGTTTGGAAAATTTGGACTCAGATGTAGGCGGTCGAGCTTGTAAAGGTCACTGTCAGCAACCTCTCCCGGTACGTCGGTGAGGGCCAGCGCGCTCTTGAGGTTCCTCTATTGGCGAATTGATCTGATGATCAGGTTGCTGTCGCGTGATTGGTGTCCGACGGACGAGCAATCACCCCCCCCTTCAATGCCCCGCATTCCCGCCCGTGAAATCCGGTGCCGTCAGCCCCGAAGCCTCCAACTGCGCCACCAGCGCCGCCTTCAGCCGGTCCAGGCCCGCCTCCGAGGCGGCCTCGCAGCGCGCCACCAGCACCGCCTGGGTGTTGGACGCCCGCAGCAGCCACCAGCCATCCGCCGTCAGCACCCGCACGCCGTCGGTCTCCGACACGTTGGCACCGG
>JANLPY010000100.1:0-2543 GCA_031367505.1 Hyphomicrobiaceae bacterium
ACCTGAATACCGAACGCGGTAGCCGCGACTTTGCCAGCGGCGACCGGATGATGTTCCTGCGCAGCGAGCGCGGGATGGGAGTCAAGAACGGGACGCTTGGCACGGTTGAGCAGGTGACGCCCGGACATATGGCCGTCCGCACCGATGACGGGCGCAGCGTGGCGTTTGACCTCAAAGACTATGCCCATATCGATCATGGCTATGCCGCCACCTTCCACAAGTCGCAGGGGGTGACGGTCGATCACGCGTATATACTTGCAACACCGGGGATGGACCGGCATTCGGCCTATGTCGGCCTCACACGCCACCGCGACGGGGTGCAGGTTCATTACGGGCAGGATGATTTTGCAGATCAGAGCAAACTTGTCCGCACCCTGTCGCGTGAGCGATCAAAGGATATGGCGAGCGACTATCCGCTCCCCGATGTCGCCGCGCGCGGTTTTGCCGAGCGGCGCGAGTTCCGGTTTGGTGAGGTGGCCCGCGATATGGTCGCCAAGGCGCGCGAGCTATTGGCCGATCCTGACCGGATCGCGGCTTTGCGGGGCCGTCTCGACAAGGCGCTGGGGCGTGAGCCGTCAGCAGCGCCCGAAGCTGCCGGCAAGGAGCCGGGGCAGGATCGCGGCACCGACACCGCTGCGAACCGTCTCCGCGCCCGTATGGCCGAACTGGGCAAGCAGGTGCGCAAAGATGATGAGCGGGATCGCGACCGGACAAAGGATCGCGACCTTGACCGTGGAGGGCCAGGACGATGAGCGACACACAGGATGATCCACTATTGGGGCTGTTGACCGACATATCCAAAGCGGTGGAAACGCTCGCTGCTCGTGTCGATGCGATGGAGGCCCGCATGGCCGCGCAAAACGATCTAACGAACGTCGCGTTGGCAACCATCGCCGAAATCGCCACGCGCACATACTATGTCAGCAACCCGCCCAAGGCGCTGCCCGACGCCGTGATCAACACCGCCGTCATGAACCCCATGATCGACCACTGGCCGATGGAATGGTCAATGACGTTCCCGCCGTCGGAATATAAGATATTCAATGACCTTGAAGCGCTCAGCGTCGCGGAGATCGAAGCGATGCTCAGAGCGCGGGCGAGCATTGCGAAGAAAGCGACCAACGCCCAGCGGCTGCGTCATGCGCGGTCGGTGTTCATGCTCAACGAGGAAATGACCAAACGATTCAAAGCTCATGAGAAAGCCGTCGAGCGCGAAAAGGCGGGACGGTCCCGATGAGACTGGCAGGAATCGACACAATCTACGCCATTTCTCTGGCGAAGCTCGGCTCCTGTTAGCGGACACTCTTTGAACACGCGTGGCGAGGATTATGCGTAGGCTATCCAGCCGCGCCAGGCCATGCCGACGTAGAAAAGCTCGGCACTGTGAAATCCTGCCTGTTGCAGCAAATCTTCATTGCGCCAATCCGGTACCATGCTTTCCAGCGCGCCGACTGCCGACTTGGCGCCGGCGACGGTTTCGGCATCAACACCCGATCGCAGCGCATAGCTCGCGTAGCGCGCCAACTTGCGATCGACATCGGCAGCGTGACGGTCGATGCATTGATCGACGAGGATGAAGGGCGCGCCGGATCGCAGACGGCGACGCACTTCCGCGAGCAGGGCCAACTTGCTTCCATCGTCGGCAATCAAACCCAAGACCAGAATGCACGTCGCCGCGTCGAACGGGCCAATTGGCGCGTCGTGCACCGTTCCCTCAATAAGGGTCATTCTATCGCCCGCTACGGGTCCGGCGACCGTGCGCGCAAGATCGAGCATGGCACTTGCAGGGTCCACGCCCACAAACCGCCAGCCTCGCTCAACTCGTGCGAGGTACTCGGTCTCAAGCCCTCCGCCCGCTCCGACCACTAGGAGCTGCCCGTCTTCGGGCATGCTCTCCCCTAGTAGCACGCCTATCATCTGCAACATTCCTCCATGCCCCGGTGTAAAGGCAGGCGGTCCCTGTTCGGTATAGCGCTTGACCCGGTCCGGATCGACGAAGTTCCCGATCAAATTACCCATTGCAGCGGTATAAAGTGTACCAATCGAAGATGCTAGACCTACGTCCGCTTCTCGCTTTCTCCGCTCAATAGAGGACCTTCCGCTAACCACCAATCCTTGCCGCTTATTGGCAATGCTGGACGATGAAATAGACAGGCATTGCTAATTCCTGTCGGCAAGCCTTGGGCGGCGATCCGCCGGGGCGGATATCGTAACGCAACAGCTGTGCGGCGCTTCAAACAACGAAATGATGGACAAACGCCATCCTCACTGCCAGACGCCGAGGCACGTTCATGCTGCAACAACCTGCACGGAACCCTAATTTGTTCTACACAGTTCCTGCACAGGCGACTTATGTCGATATTTACCAAGCAATATCAACATATTATAGGACTACCGTCCTTAGTTCAGGATGACGGGAATTGCGTGGCGGAGGGTGATTTTCAAATGATCCAACCGGGTCTAGCGTTCGGCCATGTCCTCGCCCGCCGCCGACGCTGACTCATACGCCGAACCCGGCGATGAAACCGGCGCGGGCACCGGGC